>JAAYXY010000012.1 GCA_012515645.1 Candidatus Peribacteria bacterium
AACTGCGCGCCAGGGGAAAGAAGGTTATAGGCGGCACGCAGTACACAGATCGTCTGGAAAATGACCGGTCGTTCGGACAGGAGGAATTGCGCCGTCATGGCGTGCGTATTCTGCATTACCAGGAGTTCACGGAATTCAGTGTTGCCATCGAATATGTTCGGCAGCATCCCGGTAAGTACGTCATCAAACCTTCCGGTGGAATACAGGATTTCAAACAGCTGATTTTTGTAGGCAACGAGGATGATGGCAGCGATGTGATACGCGTGCTCCGCGCATATGAACGCACCTGGGGCGATGACATCAAAATTTTCCAGCTCCAGAAGAGGGTGACGGGCGTCGAGATATCGATTGCGGCCTTCTTTAACGGCAGCAAATTCCTGATGCCGATCAATGTGACGTTCGAGCATAAGAAGTTATTCCCTGGAGAGCTGGGCGTCTCAACCGGTGAGATGGGAACGAGTATGTTCTGGACGAATCGCAGTCCTATCTTCGAAGCCACGTTGCGGAAAATGGAGGGAACGCTGGCGCAGGAGGGATACGTGGGATGCATAGATATTAATTGTATTGTGAATGGCAACGGTATCTACCCCCTGGAGTTCACCTGCCGTTTCGGTTATCCACAGGTAAGCATTCAGCGCGCGGGCATCATCGATCCCATCAGTACGGTGCTCATCGGCATCGCGCATGGCAGGGATTTCGCCATACGAACCAAGCGCGGATTCCAGGTGGGAGCGTTAGTTGTCGTGCCGCCCTTCCCGTACGAAGACCTTCCGACGTTCCAGGCGTTTTCGGAAAACGCAGTCATCGTGTTCAAAAAAGAGTCACGGGAGGGTGTGCACGTGCAGGATATCCAACTGGTGAATGGTGAATGGCTCATCACCGGGAGCATGGGGATCGCTCTGGTCATCACCGGAACCGGTAGCACGATGCGCGACGCACAGAAGCAGATGTATTCCCGTATCCAGAACGTTCTCATTCCGAATATGTACTATCGTACGGACATCGGTGATCGTTGGACGGAAGACAGCGACAAGCTATGGGCTTGGGGATACCTCTGACGTACACTCGCCTGTATGGCTCTCTACATTGCGAAAGACATCACGGAATGCCAGGAGCTCTGGAATGTGTTTAGCCCCAAACAGAGCCTGCACGATCTGTGGGAATTTCGATACCCGTTCTGGGAAGTGTTCCGCTTTGAGCCGGCCTTCATTGTGCTGGACGGCGAAGCCCTGCTTCCGCTCTGGTTCCATACGCAGCAGCAGCAGTACCTCTGGTTCGGCGATATCGGGGATGAGTGGAATTGGCAGGAGGACACGGCGTTTTGGGTGCGCGATCCCTCACAAATCGCGCAGTTGCTGGCGGCGGTGCCGGGCAAGCTCTTCCTGACGGCAGTCCAGCAGGAATCGGCGCGCCATGTCACACCGCCCGCAGTTGTAACGCCCATGCTACCTAAATCGCTGCTCTCTCTGCGGGGACTGGATTCCGTAGATGCCTATTTAATGAGTCTTCCTAAAAAACTGCGGAGCAATGTCCGTCGCGATCAGCGGAGAATAGAAGCGCTGAAGCCAGAGCTCTCTACTGACCGGTTGGAAGATTTTTTGCATCTTGTGCGCCTCAGCCGCGCTACGTTTAACGATTCGCCTTTCTGTGATGAAAAACTACAGGAAGTGTTTCTGCGCATTACGCAGTGTGGTGCGGAGGCTTGCCCATTTGAGACACACATACTCACCGCGCGCATCGGCGGCGACGTGGCGGCGGTAGACTGCCTTTTCCTCTGGAACAGCACGCTCTATCCGTTGCTTACAGGATCAGCGAAAGACCGGTATCCGGGCATCGGGCACTATATGAATCTCCGCGACATCGCGTTTGCGCTGAGCCGGGGCATGCAGCGTATCGATTTCGCAGAGGTGGAATTGGGGACAGTGAAGGAGAAACTCTTTCCGACCGTTCCGCAATTCACGGTACAACGCACCTGATATGGCTTTGCTTCTACGTTGCATCACTCGGGAGGATTTGCAGGCCATCGCGCGTCTGGAGGTGCTTTTTGAACAAGATAGCCTCAGTACGCGGACACTGGCGAATATCATTCGTTCCAACCCTGAGTGCATGATGGTTGCGGAGGAAGAGGGCGAAGTTGTGGGATACATCCTCGTGCGCCGGGCTAAGCGTACCGGCCGCCTGCACATAGATAGCATCATCGTAGACCCGGCACAGCGGGGCAAAGGCATTGGCAGGGCGATGATGGAACACGTAGTGAAACAACACGGACATGAGGAGTTGCGATTGGTTGTGGCACAGGGCAATCATGCCGCACTCCGGCTGTACCAAAGCCTGGGGTTTGCCGTCACAAAGAAGCTTGCGGAGTACTACGGCGATGGCAGCGATGCGTATCGCATGGTGCGGCCGGGAGATTGATGTACAGAGATGTTCTCGTAAAATCGGTAATTGCATTCCAGTGGGATTGTCGGTTCTTTGTAAGGAGGAGGGTATGTGGGTGGCTTTACATGTTCAGATATTGGCCAGCCACGTCAGATTTATCTGACGTGGCTGGGGAGGAGGGACTCGAACCCCCGAATGCCTGCTCCAGAGGCAGGTGCCTTACCACTTGGCTACTCCCCAACGATGAATGAACGAATGAACGGCTTATCGGTGTGCCATCTGCCACGTTAGCTTCAGCTGACCGTGGCTTGGCTACTCCCCAACGATGAATGAACGGCTTACTGGTTCGCACCCATCATAGCAATAGGGAGCCGTGAGAGAAGGGGAAAGGCATAAAAAAGCGCACCCGTATCCGGGTGCGCTTTTTAAGACCGCACTGCGTGCGGATACAAGCCTGTTCATGGCTTGCCTGGTGCTTAGAAAAGATCCTCGATATCCATTTCAGCTTCAGCTTCTGCATCTGCCTCTGCTTCCGCATCAGCCTCCAGGTCTTCTTCTTCTTCTGCCACGTCTTCCTCGTCAGATACAGAGAAGACGTCGACAACTACTTCGCCGTCTGCATTAACGTATGCCACCACATCCGCCGTGACGGCAATATGCCCGTCTTCGTACTCTACAACGGCAACATCGTCGTCGGTCCATCGGATTCCGGTGACGTAGAACGTACCGCCGAGAACGGCGTCAATAGTGGAGAGATCACTGATATTCGCGGTAATATACGCTTCAATAAGATCTTTGTCGGTTTCCGTCAGGCGGTCATACTGTTCCTCTTCCGCAGGTGGGGGCGGAGGGGGTGTGTCTTCCTGTTCGGCGGGTGGTTGCGAACAAGCGGGAAGCACAAGGAGGGTTGCCAAGAGGATAGAAAGTTTTCGCATCGATGAAGAGGGGAAGAAAGTAGGGACACATGATAGTGGGATATATTTATTTTGTACAGGGTGCGCTCTCTGTCTGTGGACGGTACACTCCTCGCCGTGAACGGATACATGTATGCCATAGTGCCCAAGAGCATGGAGCGAAAATATCGCAAGCTCCATGAGTTGTTTTGCATCATGGGAGTGCGATTCCATCAGCTGGCCATACCTATAGTTCTGTCTTTCACTGCTGCAATGTGTGCAGTCGCTGGGTTTGGGCTCCTTATTCCTTTGGCGCGCAGCCTGGCGGCAAGAGATATCAGTCAAATGCTAGATACCCCATTCTTGGGGAATGTGCTCACGATATTCGCACGATCACCAACAGAGGCCTTGAGTGAAACAGCACTACTCGTTATTGCCGCAGGTCTCTTTGTGGCGCTGCAATTATTACGTATTAGCCTAGAATATGCGTCTTTTGCATTTGCGCACTACTGGGGGGGGCGGTATGCCAGGAATATCACCTTGGCCATGCTGCGCAGGTACCTGCGATTCGGAAAGCTCTTCTTCGATCGTGAGAGCCAGGGGGAAATGCGCACGACCATTATGTACTCGCAGGAGGTGCTGCAGCTCCTCATATCACTAAGGACTCTGTTGAATGCGGGTCTGCAGCTATTGGCGCGTTTGTGTATCATGCTGGTCATTTCATGGAAGCTCACGCTGATTATGGCGTGCGCCTTTCCTCTGTTGTTCGTATGTATGCGCAGGATCGCAGTTGCGATGCGGCGCCTCTCTTTGCACTTCCGCCAGAAGCAGATGGAATTCGGGCGCAAATTGTTCAACGTGTTCAGTGCCATGACGCTCGTGAAAACCTATACCAGAGAACAGGCCATGCTCGAGCACTTTGGAGCATTGCAGACAGAGATACGCAGTACGTGGTTCCGCATGCTTCTGTTGGAAGAAAGTACCAAGCCCATACAGGAGGTGATTATAGTGTGCTTCGTGACAGCGATGCTGTTTGCGGGGACGTTTATGCAGCAAGCGGTGCTGGATGCGGAGCAAATCGCCGTACTGGTGGTATTTCTGTACGTTGTTATTGGGACCATGCCGCTCTATGCACAGATGGGGCGCATGTTCGGTCTGGCGGTGGAAACAACTGGTCCGGTGCTGCAGGTGCTCAGTGTGTTCAACGATGAAGAAAAATTTATTGTGCCGGAGGGGCAGGAAGAATTTGGTGGTCTGCGTAGCGGCATTGCGTTCCGTGATGTGTGGTTCTCGTATACCGAAGACGTGCCGGTGTTGCAGGGGGTGACGTTTGACGTACCAAAGGGGAGCACGGTAGCTATCGTTGGTCCGAGTGGCAGCGGCAAGACGACATTGGTAAATTTGCTCTTGCGGTTATACGACTGCGCTCCATCGGCGATACAGCTGGATGGCAGGGATATTCGCACTCTGACGCACGCGTCGCTCCAGAAACACATTGCATACGTAACCCAAGAACCGCTGCTCTTCAATGAGAGCCTGCGTGAAAACCTCCTATTTGGCATGGATAATCACCTGGAGGATGCTACGTTGCACAGCGTGCTGCAGCAAGCGCGTCTGGATGATTTGATATCACGTCTGCCGGCCGGTATGGAGACGGTAGTCGGGGATCGCGGCATCCAGCTTTCCGGTGGGGAGAAACAACGTCTCTCTATCGCGCGTGCGATTCTGAAGGATGCGGAGATCATCGTGCTCGACGAGGCCACAAGTTCCCTGGATTCCCAGACCGAACGGCGGATCCAGGAGGCGCTGGAGCTCATCTTGCAGGATAGGACGGCGATCATTATCGCGCATCGCCTCTCCACCATCCGCAATGCGGATAAGATCGTGGTCATACACGCGGGGCAGGTGGCGGAGGAGGGGACACTCAGTGCTTTACTGGCCGATGAAGATGGCATGTTCCATCGCCTGTGGAAGGCACAGCAGTTCTATTGATTCCCCGTCGGTCAGTTGTTTTCTCTGCATCAGACGGGAAAATCAACCAACGATGTGACACGTTGTTCTATTGCCGTGCGGATCTGTGCGCATCGATCACATTCTTCCTGCATCTCGCTTGTATGCATGGAATAAATGGGGACAAGCTGTCCTGCTTGGCGCATCATGGTGCGTTCTTGTGCGCCGAAGCGCCAGGAATCCGATACGTCGATTGTTGGGGTAAACATGAGGGAAAGGGGAAAGAGAATATAAAAACACCTCCGCTGCGTGGGAGGGGAGCTCGTGCGTCGTACAGGAATATTTACTTATGCACGCAACTGCCCTCCCGCCGTAAGGAGGAGAAGTTCCAGGCCGAGTCCGAGGGACAAGGCGTGCATTGCGTGCAGCATAATGCGATTTATGCGTATGTCAAGATGTGCCCGCATGGTTTATGCGACAGGGGACACGCGACCGTGCCGCAGTGGCGGAATATCGAGGGATTCCATGGAATCCGCAGATGCGATGGCGTAACTGCCTTGTAACAGGAATTTGGATGCAGCGGTATCGTACTTGGGAGGCACGTATCGGGAGATGCCGTATCCGGGAATGATGCTCATGGGCACGGTATGATCGTACAGTTGTACTGCGCGTTCCAGACGCCCTTCCCATACGGTTACTTGGTTGCATTGTTCGATAAGCAGGAACGTTTGTGCTCCGATACGGCAGGAAGCCAGTTGGTGCCAGGGGTGCCGCAGCCGCTCTTGCGGCTGCTGTGGCCAGATAGAAATGAGGTACATCGGTATGCCGCGCGCGTGCAGTAGCTCGCAGGCGCGATTGGCGTGGTCGTTGCAATCGCGGTGCTCATCCGGTACACATGTTTGTTGTGCCTTCGAAAGGCGGTAATTGCCCAGGTATTCGGCAGATACGGAGAGTGTGCGACCGATACTGTTCCATGTATCCGTTGGCTTTTTCGTCATATTGTTCAAAGTATTGCCCAGTCGTTGCGCCGCTTCCTGGCTCATGGTTCCTATGGCCAGTGTGGATGTCGAATCGCCGTCTGCGTCCCCGGCACGACCGTATCGGATCGAAAGATCGTATCCCAGACTCGCATGCAGTGTCTGCAGCAGTTCCGGCATGGTGCGCGGTGGTGTAGATGGAGGGACGCATTCTGTGGCCGGTTGCGTAAGCTCTGTGAGCAGTATCCCAAAACTGCTTTGCAGAGCAGTGAGGGTTTGCAGACCGGATCGCATGAAGGATCGTCTGTTGACGTTGCGCGGGCAGTGGTGCGGGCGCTCCTCCATGGCGCAATGCTACCCCTGTGGCGTGGGTGGCGACAACTATGCAGTACATCGCAGGTCGCCGCTCGCGTGTGTGATAGTGATCGTCGGATCATCGGTGACGGTACCTGCTTGCTGTGCTTCTATGCCTTCGTCTGCCAGAATGCGCACGCTCTCTTCGGCGTACTCCTGCGGCACGATCACCAGCATGCCGTTGCCCATGTTCCATGTGCGGTACGCTTCTTCCGCTGGTACCTTGCCCAGTGCGGCGATGTCGGCGATCGCCTGGTGCGGCGGCCACAGATCCGTCAAATGCGCTCCCGTGCCGGTGCGTTTGAGCACGCGGCGCAATTTGGATGGGATGCCGCCGCCGGTGACGTGCGCGATTCCCTGTACAGGAATGCGCCGTTCTTGCCCGTAGCGTCCTGTTAGTGTGAGGATTGCTCTGTGGTACACGATACTGGGGGTTAGGAATGCATTTCCCCAAGTAATGTCATCGTTCCACTGTTTTTCCCACCATGTATCTCCGTGGTGATCCGTGAGAATTTTTCGGATCAGCGAGAATCCGTTGGAACGGGCAACGGCGGAACGCAGCGACAGTATCGCGCTGCCGGACTGCACGGCGCTACCGTCGATCACACGGTCTTTGGCGACGATGCCGATTGCAGTGGCACTCCATACGCCGCGCGAGACGGCACCCGGCACCTCGGCGATTTCCCCTGCAGGAATGACAATGCATTGTTCTCTGCAGGCGCTTGCCAGACCGCTCAGAAGTGCATCGATCATTACAGGATCGATGGAGGGGACATCCAGGCAGTTGCTCACGCTGAGCACTTCAGCGCCTATACATACGGCGTCGTCTGCCACCATGGCCAGAAGGTCGAAACCGAGCGTTCGAAAATCCTGCATTGCCGCAGCCAGATCCATTTTTGTGCCTGTTCCGTCGCTGGTCTGGACCAGGTAGTACTCGCCCATATCCAGCAGGCCGGCAAATCCGCCGCCGTCGAATACCGGAGCGCCGATCATATCTTTGCGAATAGGGAAGGTGGACGCTGCATGAGCGTATGCGGATCGCGATGCCGCATCGCCGGCCGTGACGTCCACGCCAGCATCTCTGTAGGTTGTCATGCGTGCAGCATAGCAGGTGAAATGCCGAAGGTGTATGCTTGCGTCATGTCAACGCACTCTCATATGCCGCTCCGTGTCACTCTTCTCATTATTGCAGGTGTACTGCTGAGTATGGCTTGGTTCTGTATGGCATATCCGAGTTTCTTCACGCGGTTTTACCAGGTCACCGCATTTCCGGATAGTGCGCACAGTCATTTACTCATTATCCTGGGTACGCTGCTACTCGTGTATGCAGCGGGAGCAATTTTCGCGGCAATGCGCCCTGTTCGCAATAATGGCATCGTCCTACTGCTCATTGTGCTGCATTTTGCTCTTTTTGTGGTAGATATTGTCCTTCTGGCGCGGGGTGCGGCGCTTCCGCTCCGTTACGTATTGCCGGAAATGTTGTATGTGCTGCTCATGTGCACGTTGCTTATCCGGTACTATCCTGTGCGTGATCATGGTGAGGAGCTGCGCGAGACAGCGGATGTGCTGGTACAGACGTTCCAGGATCGTTTGCGGAAAGACAGGAAAGACGAAGAGAAAACCAAGCGCAATGCAGAGCCCGAGAAGGCAGAGCCCGAGACTACGCAGTAAGCTCCGTTACCGCGAGGTAGAAACGATTTTTACAGAGGAGTGTTTTCTGGATGACTTGTGGGGTGCGGGTGCGTTTTTTTTAGTAGGGCGCTCATTCTTGCGTTCCGGAGCGTACGAACCCACGCTGTCACGCGCCACGCGTCCCGCTTCCAGGCGGATAACGCGTGTTTGCAGAGCATCGACGATGGTTGTGTCATGTGTGGCGAGTATCACCGTGGCGCCGTGCTGGTGCATTGCCCGGAAGAGGTCCAGGATCCGCATGGATTCTTGGGGATCTAAGTTCCCCGTCGGTTCGTCGGCAAGCACGATCATGGGCTTGTGGACGATCGCTCGACCTATTGCAGTACGCGCTTTCTCTCCACCAGAGAGCGCGTGGCAGAGCACATTGCACCGGGATGCCATGTCCAGTGCTTCCAGTACCTCCCCGACGCGCTTGGTGATGGTGGTCATGCTGGCGCCGCATATTTCCAATGGGAAGGCGACGTTCTCTGCAACGGTCCTGTTCCAGAGGAGTTTGTAGTCCTGGAATACCACGCCGATGCGCCTGCGGTACATCTGCAGCGCGCGCGGCGGAACGCGGCGCAAATCCACGCCGTCCACATGCACACTGCCGGCTGTCACGGTCTCCGCGCCAATGAGCACATGCATGAGTGTGGTCTTGCCGGCGCCGCTGGGCCCCGTGATGCAGACAAACTCTCCCGGCCGGATATCAAAGCCGATATCCGTGAGGACGGCGCGCTGGCCGATACGACGGGATACATCCTGGAGCGAGATCATGGTGCTCAGTATACGGATGCGTGTGCCATTGCCACATTGTGGGATTCCAAGAATTATTCACTGGTTTCATTGTGGCCATGGCGGGATTTGCCACTTTTACGTGCATTTCTCTGTTGCAGAATGAGGTAAATTTCGCGGCTCCTGTCCCTGCTGGCCTGTGCGATGTACGTTCGAACGGATTGCCACTCACGCTTGAGCTCACAGAGGAATGTATCGAAATCCGCTCCGCGGAGGACTTTCATGACGCACGTTCCCCCCGGGACCAATATCGCTTGCGCAATGCGTGCCACAGCCTGATTGAGTTCGATGGAACGCCATTGATCTATATCCTTGATGCCGCTGGTATTGGGTGCGATATCCGAAAGCACCAGATCGACAGTGTGGATGCCTTGTTCCCGAAGGGTGCCCAGGAATGCCTCGTAGTCCGTAATATCTTGTTCGATTGTGCGCACATTTGCCGCCACAGGATCAATTGGTTGCAGATCTGCTCCGATCACGAGTCCTTTTTCGCCCACTTCCTGTGCGGCGATTTGCAGCCAACTGCCAGGTGCGGCGCCTATATCCAGGACGGTGTATCCGGGCTGGAAGAGCTGGAATTTCTCGTTGAGTTCCAGCAGCTTGTACGCCGAGCGCGCACGGTACCCTTCGCGCGCTGCGCGCTGCGACCATCGGTCGTTGGGTTGGTACGGCTTGGGCATGGGGGCAGTATGGAGGAGGGGAAAGGGAGAGGGGAGTGCGAAGAGAAGAAAAATGTTTCCTCTGTTCGATGTTTCACATCACAGGTTTCTTCTTCGCTTCGCCGACTGCGCGGGGAAAACGTTCCGGGGTCTTCGCCATTTTTTCGAATACGAGTATCTGTCTCCTTCCGAATCCGTCTGCGAGTTCGTATTCGTGTTTCTGTACCAGGTGGCAGCTAAGTTCCGCGCGGGCGAGCAGGGAATCCTGCAATTCTTGTTCAATGTGTGTGCTCTTCCAGGCGAGCAAACAGCCGCCGATACGCAGGAACGGCGCAGCGTATTCCAGGAGGGTGTGGAGCGGTGCCACGGCGCGCGCAGTGACGGCGTCGTACTGCGCGCGATGTTCTGTGTTGCGCCCCAGAATTTCCGTGCGCTCGCAGAGGAGTGTGATGTTTTGCAAATTCAGTGCATGGACAATGCGTTGCACGGCATCGATCTTCTTCCTCGTCGCATCCAGCCCCGTATGGTGTGCACCGGGCAGGCAAATAGCCAGTGGCAAAAGGGGGAAACCGCCGCCGGTACCGAGATCGAGCCACCGGTTGGCGCGGCGCTGGGGGTTTTGCGTCATGTATTCCACGGCCGCCAGGCTGTCGAGTACGTTGCCAGTCCAGCACTGTTCCGGCGTCCGGAATGCAGAGAGGTTGAGTTTTTGGTTTTCTGCAAGAAAGACTTTCATAAGGTGCCGGAGTCGCTCTTCGCAGCCGGGAGGAATGTGCATGGAAAAAAGTGTAGTGAAGTGCGTAGCGAGTAGCGAGTAGCAACAGTACAGAAAAACAATTCGCTACACGCTTTTCAGCTGCAGCAATATTGTGGAGCAGACCTCACTGCAGGTACACTTCTATCATGCCGCAGAGCAAACGCATCGCCGAACTTCTCATCAATATCGGTGCCGTCCGCTTGTCGGTGGATCCGCCGTTCACATGGACCAGCGGCATCCAGAGCCCCATATACTGCGATAATCGCATGCTCTATACCCATCCGGAGGCGCGGAACTTCGTCGTGGATGCGCTCACCGAGCGTGTGCGTACGCTACATGTGCAGCCGGACGCCATTGCCGGCACGGCTACGGCGGCAATCGGCTGGGCTGCGCTGGTCGCGGACAGGTTAGACCTGCCGTTCGTGTATGTGCGCAGCAAGGCAAAGGAACACGGCGCCAAAAAACGCATCGAAGGCGACAGTGTGGAAGGGAGGCACGTTGTACTCATCGAAGATTTGCTCTCCACTGGGGGCAGTGCCATATCTTCCGTAGAAGCGCTGCGCGAGGAGGGCAAGGCGACAGTGACCGATGTCGTTGCAATTTTCACCTATGAGTTGCTCATAGCGATAGAGAAAGCGCAGGATATGCAGCTCATGCTCCATCCGCTCTCCACGTTTGGGGTGTTGCTCGATGTAGCTGCGGAGCAGGGGAGGCTATCGCCGGACGATGTCCGGATAGCTGGAAAATTTGCCCAGAACCCCGAGAGCTGGCAGTAGTAGAGAATATTGACAGAAACAGTTATTTATTATATAAATTATAATATCGTTCATTCTGACCACTTGTTCTAAGGAGGAAATATGAAGAAGCCTGAGAAAAACGTACCAACCATACCTTGTTCGTTTTGCGAAGGTACGGGAAGACGGTTTGTGCAAAAGACAGGAAAACCGAAGCCGAAACAGAAGGAAGAATGTCCGGACTGTTTCGGATCGGGCCGCCGCCCGAAAGACGGCCGTACTTTCTTCCATTGATCGCTACTGCGAGGTCAGAACATCCGCCGTCAGTCCCTTGGGATTGGCGGCTTTTTTAAAACTGCCGCAAAAACCGCATATCTCCCTCAAAGAGCATTTTGATGCTGGGAATCTGATGCTTGATCATTACCAGCCGATCAATACCGAAGCCAAAGGCGAATCCCTGCCACGTCGGATTAAGCTGACGTGGCGTGACACCATCGCCTTCTTCGACGTCAATGCCACAATTCTTCAGTACGTTTGGGTGCACCATGCCGCAGCCCACCACCTCCAGCCAGTTCCCTTCGCGTGTCTGCTCGTCGCCCTGCCACCGGATGTCCATTTCCAGACCCGGTTCCACGAACGGGAAGTAGCCAGTCCGAAAACGGTACTCTACGTCTCTGCCCAGCAGTTCCCGCACGGCGTTCACCATGACCGCCTTCATGTTTGCCAGTGAAACGTCCTTGCCGATCATCAGACCTTCCAGCTGGTGGAATACGGGCGAATGCGTCGCATCGGCATCTTTGCGGTATACCTTGCCCATGCAGATCATGCGCAGCGGCGGCTTGTGCTCGCGCATGTAGCGGATTTGCACAGGGGACGTGTGCGTCCGCAGAACGCGTTTGTCCTTGCCCTGCACCCAGAATGTATCCTGCGCGTCCCGGGCGGGATGGTCCGGCGGAATATTGAGCATGTCGAAGTTCATTTCCTCGGATTCCACTTCGGGGCCGGTTGCCACATCAAAACCCATGCGGCCGAACACATCGGCGGCATGTTCCATGAACGATGGGATTAAATGCAGGCTCCCGCGTTCCCGAGGAGGCAGCGAGAGTGTTATGTCCATGGCATCGCTGCTGGCCAAAGCATCATCCGAAGGATGCAGCAGAGCGGTTCGTTGCTCCGCAATAGTTTCCGTCAGCTGTTTCTTCCATGTATTCAATTCTTGTGCTTGCTGCTTCTTCCCTTCCGCATCCAGATCTTTAAGCGCCTTCATGGCGAGTGTCATGGCGCCTTCTTTGCGGCCAAACAGCTCATGTTCCAGGGTATCAAGTGCTTCCGGAGTGTGCGCTTCCCGTATGCGATCGATGTATGCCGACCATGGGTTTGCTTGTGCCACGACGGTATCCTAATAGAAATCCTTGTGTTATGTAAGGAGAGAATCAAGGTTCTGCATGGTGCCCAGCATCACTGCTGCAGTGCAAGCTCCACAAGCAGAAAAACACCGTAGATCATGAGCGCAATCCACCATGTGAGCAGGTTGTATGTATGGAATAGGATCACAATGACCGTACCACTGCCCAGGAAGATCGCCTGACGCATGGAAACACGCACCAGCGTAGCTGTATCCCATGAATGATGGGGAACGCGTTGCCATAGCAGAATCAAGAGCAGCATGCTCACGGTGGTGACCGAGAGGAATACGCTAGCAAAAAACGCGGCAATGGCTTGTACCGGGGTCAAGAGCGGACTCACGCGGAGTAGCACGACTGTCAGGGATGTGATGGAGAGGAGTGCCGAGAGCGCGATGCCGAAGAGGAGGGTGGGCATGGGGGATTGAGATTGGGATTAGGGGCGGTATTAGGATGAGGATTGGGAATCGGGAGTTGGGAGTGGGGAGTGGGAATCGAGGAATTGTTTGAGGGCCGCAAAGTCGTCGAAAAGCGTTTGGCGAAGGTTGCCGTTGTGTAGTGCAGCTGCGGGATGGTAGATGGGAAAAATCGTGATGCTCTTGGCATCATCCTGCTGTGGAGCCAGTACATGTGGCTTGCCGTGGGCGGCGGTCATGCCGAGACGGGGGAGGAAATGCCCCAGGGCATGGCGCCCCAGAGGCACGATGATTTCTGGTTGAATGATGGCGATTTCCAGCTGGAGCCATGGCATGCACTGCTGTTTTTCCTCATCGGTGGGATCGCGATTATCCGGTGGCCGATATTTGACCACGTTGCTGATGTATACTTCGTTGCGCTTCAGTCCAATAGACTGCAGAAGTTCATCCAGCAGCTTGCCGGCCGGTCCAACAAACGGTCGTTTGAGTTCATCTTCCTTCTTGCCGGGTGCTTCCCCTATGAACATGACCCGCGCGTGCGGATCGCCTTCGCCAAGGACAGGATTCGCGTGCTCTGCAAGCGCGCAGCCGTTCCACTGTTGCAGTTGTTCCTGGAGTTCCGTCAGTGTGAGTTGCATGAGCAAATCCTACCACAGGGTGCGCGGGACGCTTAGGGCACATGTGATACAGAATTCTTCGGCACTCTTACGGCGTCATGATGTTCAACAGTTGCGCTCGTGTATGCAATTGTTGCATCAAAGCGGGATTGCATGGCCTGCGTACATGGATCTGGTCCAGTGCGTTCCATAAAAACGATTCCAATTCTGCTATGTCACTTTCTGCTAGAGCGTGCTGCTGCATGCTTGTAGCATGCCATTCAGATAGGGCGCACAAGAGGTCGAAAACCGCTTCGCGCGCGTCGACTCTCGCGAGGTGCAGCACAAGGGGGTGCACGTTCGACTGCGATTCCAGCGAACCCACGCGTGCGATTGCAGGAAGGAGTTTTTTGTCGATGCCAGTGCGCAGAGCATGCAGCCCGGTGGGCATAGCATACCTTTTTAATACTGCGCTTTCACATTGGCAATCCGTTCTTCCACTTTCTTGCGCAGGTCGGCATTGTTTTCCGCCAGGATGCGCACGGCTGCAAGCGCGGCGTTCTTGGGATGCAGGACTGTCATGAGTGGTACATCGGAAGGCATGCGCAGACTGGAGTGGATATCGACTGAGTACTCGTCGTAGCTGGTGATGGGGGGGCAGTTCACCACGGGGTGCACGCAGCTTGCAGCGGCTACACCGCCCAGACCGTTGCTCATACCTACGACCGTGATGACCACCTGAGGCTCTGGATCGGCATTGAGCGTATTGATGATCTCGATGACTTTTTCCGGGACCTTATGCGCGGAAGCAACGATGATATCGTTGGCAATGCCAAATTCGGCAAGTACGGCGGTGATTTTTTCCGCAAATTCCGTATCGCTCTTGGAACCGAGTAGCAGGGTGACGTGCATAGTGCCCATAGAATATCTATGTATGGAGAAGGCGGCAACCTCCATGTGTGGAGATTGCCGCATCAAGTGTAGTGGAGGGAGTTGAACCCCGATCTTCCCTCACGCGCGGCGAGGGACGCATTTCCCGACTATGCTATCCACCACATGCGGGCATTGTGCTGGCGCATTGTTGCACGTCAAACATTTGTCGGAGTTGTTGGTGTACCACGTCAGCTTTAGCTGACGTGGTGGAGCTGAGGGGATTCGAACCCCTGACCCCTTGCATGCCATGCAAGTGCTCTAGCCAGCTGAGCTACAGCCCCACGGTGATGACAAAGATACAGTATCGATGCGGATGGCTAGAGCACAGCAAGTGCAATACATTTTTATTGCTCGGATTCTCAAGAGAATCCTCGACTCCACTGGAGCTCTTACCTCCACAGTGATGATGAAAGAACGAGGACGATAGATACATCGATTTTGTGTCGCGAAGCGCGGGTTTCCCGCGCTGGAGCGACTCCTTGTAAAGGGAGGGGGGCACGTGGGGGAAACCGTAGGTTTCCCACGCGCAGGATGGTGCGCCCGGCAGGATTCGAACCTGCGGCCTCCTGGACCGCAACCAGACGCTCTATCCGGGCTGAGCTACGGGCGCACGAGTGATGAAAAGAACGCGATTCCTTCTGTTGCGGCAAGAGAAGCGAAGCCCGCAGAGCGAAGGATGAAGCTACGGGCGCTAAAGAGCGGATGCAGGGTATCATCCTGCTCAATGGCAGGCAATCTGGTTACATGGATTTCAATGCAAAGAAAATTCGCATCCGCATCGGAAAATTGTTATCATATTTTTCCTTCTTTCGTTCCCCCTCACGTTATGGGTACACGCGGCAACGCACTCATTTCTCTCGATATAAACGCACTCGTCACACTGCTCAATAAGGCTCTGGCCGATGAGTGGCTTGCGTACTACCAGTACTGGATGGGTGCCAAGGTAGCGCGCGGTATAATGCGGGAAGCGGTCGTTGCTGAGCTCGATGAGCATGCGGCAGATGAATTGCGTCATGCGCAGATGCTCACGGAGCGCATTTTGCAGCTGGATGGCACGCCATTGCTCGATCCCAAGCAGTGGTACGAGATGAGCAACTGCGGTTACGATCCTCCGACGGATCCTTCGGTCCACAAACTCCTGGAGCAGAATATTAAAGGGGAGCAGTGTGCGATCGATGTCTACAAGAGCCTCATGGATTTCACGAAGGACAAAGACGAGATCACGTACCAGATGGCACTGGAGATTCTCACGGATGAGATCGAACATGAAGATGATTTGCAGACCGTGCAGGAAGACCTGGCGAAAATCGTCAGGTAATTCTTGGCATATCTGTTTGTTGCGTTTTGCATGGTGACAAATACAGGTGTTTCCTGTACAACAGGAGCGCATGCTGTGGTTCACACAACAGAAGCCTGCATTTTTCCAGGCAACAAAACAGGAGCAGGTCGAGACGATTGACCGGCTTATCTCACAGGGGACGGTACGTAGCGGTTACTATTTGATTTTGCTCCTGGCGACGCTCATTGTGACGCCTGGGCTCTTCCTGAACAATATGCCGATCGTTATCGGTGGCATGATTCTTGCGCCGCTTCTCATCCCGGTGCTGTCCCTTTCTCTGTCGCTTGTCACAGGTACCTGGCGTGGAGCGCTGCGTTCTCTGCGTATTCTCGTGCTCTCTTTCCTCATGGTGGTGGGAACGGCGGCTGTACTCGCTATTATCATAGGGCATGCAATGCACGAGGTGCCGTGGTATCCGCAGGACATGAATCCTGGCATTTATATTTTCGTGGCATTCTGTTCGGGGATTGCCGGTGCGTTCGCATGGATCAAAGAAGACATGTCGCCAGCAATTGCCGGAGTCGCTACTGCGGTATCACTCCTGCCGCCTTTATGCATAGCCGGCATCAGTGCTGCAGGTTTGCAGTGGCAGCTCATGCAGGCATCCCTCATTGTCTTCGTCGCAAATTTTCTGGGTATTTGTATGGCAGCTTTCCTGGTGTTCTGGCTTCTGGGTTTCCTGCGTGCAGGAAAGACGGAAGAGAAAATTTTAGATCGACATGCGGTGAAAGCGTAGACAGAAAAATGGGCGTCTGTCCGCTAGGGGCAGACGCCCGACCTCCCTACGTGTGGCGCGATTGCATGAGCGCGCCGCTCTATTGGTGTTTGATGGGTTGCCCTTTGGTGAGCCCGGGCCGGCTTCCCGTTTCCGGGAGGTGTGTGTTTGGATGTCTGTATCCGGCAGCCAGTGGCTGCCGGATAAAGGCAGGGAGGGAGGAGAAGTGGCTTTTCAACCCGCACTTTCGGAGGTTAGACCCCCGAAAGTGCGGGAGCCTGGACTGCGTCCAGGTGTAGAACCGGGCTCCGGCGAGAGCACGAAGCGCGAGGCCGCGTGCACCGCAAGATTGCCTGGTGCCACTCCTCCTCTCTCCCCGCAGGAGGAGGTTGCGATGATCAAAAGGAACGAAATCTATTCATTCTACCACAAACACGGTTGGTGGACAATCCTATGATCGGTTACCATGGTTCCATGGGAAATACGCAACTCGGCAAGCTTGTGCTCATCATCGGTCCAAGCGGTGTTGGGAAGAGCGTGGTGCTGCACCGCCTGCGTCAATTGCATCCAGAAATGGTGTTTCCACGTTCGGCAACCACCCGCGAACGCAGAAAAGGGGAGGGGAGCGACCTATACCATTTTGTGACGGAAGAGGAATTCGATGCGCTTGTGGAGCGCGGTGGTGTGCTGGAATGGGCGGTAGTGCATGGGGGTGCACGGTATGGCACGCTGCGCGAAGAGATTATTCCGGCAATCGAAGAGGGCAAAACAGTGGTGCGGGAAGTGGATGTGCAGGGATTTGATAGCATTCGCAACCACGCGTTCTTCCGGGGGCAGGATGCGCCGTATCTTCTGCAGTCGGTCTTCATCCTGCCCGAGAGCACAGATCAGCTCGTCGAGCGCATTCGCAACCGTGCCCCCATCGACGCGGACGAACTGGCCAGACGTATCGCCAGCATGGAGCAAGAGCTCACCTATGCCGATCTCTGCGATCACCGTATCGTGAATCGCCAGGGTGCACTGGAACAGACGATTGCGCAGGTTGAGGCAGCAATAAAGTAAGCGCTTTTGCGTGCATGCTCATTACAGGTCAGTAGAATGCTTGCATGCCGCGTCCGAATATCGCTCTCCTGTATGTTGGCGGGTCCATCGGCATGAAAATGAATCAGAAAACTGGACGGATTGAACCGATCGAATCTCTCATTGAAATTCACAGGTTCCTCCCGGAACTGCAGCGTGAGGTTGCTCTCAAGTTCTTCTCGCTCACGAACGTGGGTTCTTCTGAAGTGATGCCCGAACACTGGGCAGAGGTAGCACGCACTATTGAATCGATCTATGACGAATTCGACGGTTTTGTCGTTGTGCACGGTACCAATACGATGAGTTACACGGCAGCAGCACTGAGTTTTGCGCTGCAGGGACTCAGCAAGCCGATCGTGATGACCGGGGCGATACTACCCATCAATGATATTGCAGGCGATGGTCGCATGAATTTGATCTACGCTATTCGCACAGCGCAACTCGATATTGCGGAAGTCTGTGTAGTTCTGGGACCGCAGGCACTCCGCGGTACGCGCATAAAGAAGGTGGACCAGTCGCTTTTCCGGACATTCGATACGCCCTCAATGGCCCCGCTAGCGCAGTTCAATTCCCGGGTGCATCTCTCCCCGGAACGCATGGTACGCCGCAAGCGGACGATGCACTGTCACCCGCACTTCGACGACAATGTCGTGCTCATAACCCTACATCCCGGTATGAGTGCCACGTACCTCGATGCCATTCTTGCGGCCAGACCACACGGCATCGTACTGCGCACATTCGGGCCCGGTATGATCCCAAAGAACCTCTTCCCATGGATTAAAAAAGTGGCGCATGCGGACATACCGTTACTCATCACATCGCAGGCGTTGCGGGGGAAAGTAGATCTCTCGCGCTACCGCAAGCAGATGGCGTTCGAAAAACTGGGGGTGATCTCTGGCAAGAACATGACCTATGAATGTGCTATCGTAAAGCTGATGTGGGCGCTAAAGCAGTCAAAGAACCTGCGCCGCATCCGCATGCTCATGGAAGAAAACCTGGCAGGGGAATTAGATCCGTAGGGAACAGCGTGGCGCAGTCAGGTACTGCCCTTATCCTCATCCTTATCCTCATCGCTGTCGCCATTTTCCTCCTTGTGCACTTTTTCTAGAACCTTACTGCCGATGATGGAACCGACAGCACTGCCGATGACGAGACCGGCGATGAGCCGACGCATGGCGTGCCGTGGTTTAGGGACCGTAGCGCGCTTGGGAAACCACATCGGAAAGATAGTACCAGAAAAGCAAAGAATATTCAGCGGTTGAAATCCACTTCTTCGTAGGTTCTCATATGGTCGAGAACCAGAGCCTCCGCATCTGCCAGTTGCTCTGGATTCCGTGCCTCGATCACGATGGAGAGGCGCGGGCTTGTGTTGCTCTGCCGGATGCCTGCCCACGCGTCATTGCCCAGGTCAATGCGTGCGCCGTCGAGCGTATTCACTGCAAAGCCCTGTTCCTGGAAATACTTCGTGGCGCTTTCGACAACGGCGGTTTTGCGGTCATCCGGGCAGAACGGCCGCTGCTCCGGCATCTGGTATACTGTGGGGAACGCAGCGAAACTTTGGGAGAACGGTTTTCTGCTGTGCGAGAGAATCGTCAAGACGCGTAGGGCTGCAACGAGCGCATCATCGAAGCCAAAGTATCCTTCTCCACAGAAGAAGTGCCCCGACTGTTCGCCGCCAAGCTGCGCCTTGTGTTCCCGCATCGTATGTTCCACGAAAGAATGCCCTACGGCGCACATGACGGGCTTGCCGCCCCATGCGGCAATCTCGCTCTGGAGCACGCCGGAGTTGCTGACTGTAAAGACAACGGGTGCGCCGGTATGGCGGGAGAGGTGGTCTTTGGCGAGCAGAAGCAGTATTTCATCTGCCGTGCGGATGTCGCCGTGCTCATCGACTATACCCAGCCTGTCTCCGTCACCATCGAATGCTAGGCCGCAGCTGGCGCCCACAGCATGCACTTCCGCCTGTAAGTCAGCGAGTGTTTCGCGCTTGCTCGGGTCTGCCGGATGGTTGGGGAACGTACCGTCGGGTTCCGTGTAGAGTTCGGTAACGCGGCATCCGGCTTGTCGGAGCGCCTGTACATACACAGGGCCTGCAACACCGTTGCCTGTATCGATGACGACGTGCAAATTTTCACCTATAGATCCAAAGAGATCATGTATACGTGCCAGATAGGGCGGTATGGAATCAAAAGGCGCCACCGATCCCTTTCCATGCAAAAACCGCTGTTCTGCAATTCGTTGCTTGAGTTGCTGCAGGTCTTCGCCGGCGAATGCCTCTGCATCGCGTATCTGCAGTTTGAGACCGTTATCCTGGGGTGGATTATGGCTTGCAGTTACCTGGACGCCGCCATCCAATGCTTGTGTACAGATGGTGCAGTAGTTCACAGGGCTCGGCGTTTGTCCGATGTGCAGAACGTCGCAGCCTGCAGCCTGCAGCCCCGCAATCAGCGCCTGCTCGAATGCGGGGCTGTGTGTACGCGCATCGCGGCCCACGGCGATGCGCGGGGACTCAATGCCAAATCGTTCGCGCAGTTCCGAACCGAAGGCGTGGCCGATGAGTCGGCATGCCTCTTCCGTGATCTGATCGTGCACAATGCCACGAATGTCGTACGCTCTAACAATGGTTGGATCAATCATGTGTTATGAGCGGAATATCCATACGGTATCATACACACGCGTGCAGGCCTGCAAACGCACAAACGAACATTTCATATTCTCATAAATATGGTATAATAGTACGAAATGCACACAAAGCTCACCACTGCGTACTTCACGATGGAAATCGGGATTGATGCGCGCATGCCAACATATGCTGGTGGTTTGGGCATTCTTGCCGCAGACATCATGCGATCATGCGCGGATCTCCGGGTGAATGCAGCGTGCGTGACGATTGGGTGGAGGCACGGATACCTGGCTCAACATATTCGGGCAGATGGCACGCAGGAGTACGAGCAGTTTGCATGGAAGAAAGAGGAATTTCTCAAAAAATTGCCACAAACCGTTACTGTGGAGGTGGAGGGGAGGACGGTCACTATCGGCTGCTGGCTCTATACCGTGCAATCCGGTGATCATAGCGTTCCGGTATACTTCCTCGATACCGATTTGGAAGGCAACGATCCTGCGGATCGCGGAATCACAGGCCAGCTCTACGGTGGCGACGGAGCCATGCGGCTGCGCCAGGAAATCGTCTTGGGCATCGGAGGTGTGCGGATGCTGCGCGCGTTGGGATACCGCGATATCGGCACGTTCCATATGAATGAAGGTCACGCGGCATTCCTCACACTCGAACTCCTGCGCGAGCGCGACTACAAAGACGATGCCGTGCGTGCATCGTGCGCTTTTACCACGCACACGCCGGTGAAAGCGGGGCACGATGTATTTCCGTACGACCTCGCACATCGCATCGTAGGCGATATGCTCCCGTGGCACATTCGAAAAATCGCCGGGAACGATGCACTCTCCATGACCGAGCTCGCGCTGAATATGAGCAGGTACACCTGTGGCGTTTCACAGATCCATGGTGAGGTATCCCGCAAAATGTTCCCCGGGCATGCGGTCGATTCCATTACGAATGGCGTACACCATATCTATTGGGCATGCCCGGAAATGCAGGAACTCTTCGACAGGCGGGCCAGTGGATGGCGCGAAGATCCTGCGGTGCTCGAGATGGTCTCGCGTAGTTTTGATGACGAAGAGCTCTGGAACGCACACATGGCTGCCAAGCAGCGTTTGATTGATGAAGTGAACAGACAAACAGGCAAGCAATTTTCGGCACAGTGCCTTACTATTGCCTCTGCGCGCCGCGTGGTGCCGTATAAGCGCCCGGAACTCCTGTATACCAATCTTGAGCGCCTCAAAGAAGTGTGCAGTGGCAGCGTGCAGATTATTCATGCCGGCAACGCGCACCCGAGCGATCCGTACTCACAGGAAGTCATCCAGCGTATGGTCCAGCGTGGCAAAGAATTGGAGGGTTCCGTGCAGATTGCGTACCTGGAAAACTACAATCCGGATCTGGCGCGTATACTCGTTGCCGGTACCGATGTCTGGCTCAATACGCCAATGCGTCTGCATGAGGCATCGGGCACATCCGGTATGAAAGCGTGTCTCAATGGCGTACTCAATCTCTCGTCGCTCGATGGCTGGTGGGCGGAGGCGTACGGGCGTGATCCGGAGGCAGGATGGCGGATCGGGCCGCTGGTCAAGGCTATAGACGATCCGGAAGAGCACCGCAAAGTGGATGCGGAAGACCTGTATACGCAGATGCAGTATGAGGTGGTGCACGAGTACTACTACAGCGAGCGACGCCGATGGATACGCCGCATGAAGCGTGCCATCGGTCTCATGGGGTATTTCAGTTCCCAGAGGTGCGTACAGGAATACTGTAGGAAAGCGTGGAATGTGTAGAATGGTTGCGTGTTGCACTACAAAACCAGCGCATTCCTGTTCCGCCGCGATTTGCGTCTGCACGACAATACAGGTTTGATCCAGGCGCTGCGCCAGTCCGAAAGAGTCATCGCGTGTTTCATAGCAAGCCCTAAGCAGCTCAAGACAAATGTATACTGCAGTGAACGCGCAGTGCAGTGTATGGCGGAATGCCTGGATGACCTGGCGATGCAGCTGCGCCAGCGCGGCGCACGGCTCTCCCTGTTTCAGGGGCATGAGCCTACCATTATTCGTGCTCTCGTGAAGGCGCAGGGGATTGATGCGATCTTCTGTAACCGCGACTACACACCGTTCGCCCGCCAGCGTGATGCAGAAATAGAGCGTACCTGTAAAAATGCAGGCATCGGATTCCACAGCGCAACTGATGCTCTTCTGCACGAACCCGAGGAGCTCCGCAAAGACGACGGTGCTCCGTACAGGGTGTTCACGCCGTTTTTCCGCAGGGCCATAGCGCTGGATGTGCGCATGCCCACGCAGGCGCGCGGCGTGTTCTTTGCAGACCGTGTGCCCGGAGCCAAAGCACACGTATCATCCGTGCTTTCGTGGCAACCGAGCAAGGAAGCTGCAGTCCATGGAGGCCGAACACATGCGCTCGCAATCCTGCGGCGCATGGATGCATTTCGGCAGTACGCGTGTGATCGTGATATCCCATCAAAGGATGCAACCACGCATCTGTCTGTGCATCTCACATTCGGTACCATTTCCGTTCGGGAAGCGTATGGTGCCATTGTGGGCACGCTCGGGGAAGATCATCCGCTCATCCGCCAACTGTATTGGCGGGAATTCTTTACGCATGTTGCCTGGCATTTTCCGCATGTGTTTGGTCACGCATTCCGTACAGAATTTCAGAAATTGCAGTGGAGCCGAAGCCAACGGAATTTTCAGGCCTGGTGTAAGGGCAAAACCGGAGTACCGATTGTGGATGCGGGCATGCGGCAGCTCAATGCAACGGGATACATGCATAATCGCGTACGCATGATTGCAAGCTCGTTTCTCGTCAAAGATTTGCACATAGACTGGCGGAAAGGCGAACAGTATTTTGCACAGAGACTGCTGGATTACGATCCGTCCGTGAACAATGGCAATTGGCAGTGGTCAGCTTCCACCGGGTGCGATGCACAACCGTGGTTCCGTATTTTTAATCCCTGGTTGCAACAGAAGCGCTACGATCCGGCATATGCATACATCAAAAAATGGATTCCCGAACTGGCAGAGTGGAGCGTACAGGCAATTCAGGGGTGGGGCGTGGGAATGCAGGAGCAAAAGAGGGGAACGTACCCCAGACCTATCGTGGATCATGCAAGAGAATCTGCGTTTGCCAAAGATATGTATGCGCGTATTACACGCATGTAGTGCTTGGTTGCTTACACTGCGTTATAGATCACGTTCACAATGCCGGCGCTTGCCAGAATAACGAGGAGCCCGATTACAACCCGGATGATGAGTGATTTTGCACGGCCGTACTGGTTATCGTCCCCGATATTGATAACCATCATGATGCCTGCGATGACAATCATGATGACGGCAAAGAGACCCATGAATCCAACAACGATGTTCATCGCACGCACGATTTCGCTGGTGATGCCTCCAGGGGAACCTGTTTCGGTGATGGATTCTGCAATGATCAGGCGCACACCGATGAGGGTGAATCCTGCGACGACAGAAATGACGGTCCGTCGCAATTGTGCCAGGCCTTCTTCACTGCCCCAGGTAATGACGGCACGAATACCGCTCACAATGATCATGAGTACGGCGACTGTGGCCGCGGCGGATGTAAGCCACCTTGCCACACCGAGAATTTCCACAGACAAGCCGGATTCAAAACTGATGCCACCGCTGCCTATGGAGACATAGCTGGAGCCGAAGAATCCGCTGCGTATGGCATTGGTTGCGTTCACCAGCATGATGGCGACAACAGAACCGATAATCGTCCGTCGTGCCGTAGTGGCGTGTTCTTCGCTTTGGCTGAATGCCATCGCGATCGCCGATGCCACGATGGCCAGCGCAGCAACGGAATTGATGATTGGCACAAAAAGAAGCGCTAGTCCTTCTGCAATAGAACCGACTTCGTTACCGAACCAGTTGGTGAGCACGCCGCCTGCATCAGCGATGCCGGATTGCGCGTCCTGCGCCATGGCGGCAAGAGGCAAGCACAGTCCTGCGGTCAGCGCGATGATTCCGATAGTGTATACGCGATGCAGGTTCATCAGGAGGGGAGAAGAATGCGGACGATACCCAGCGAACTCATGACGACCACGATGGCGATAAGTGCGGTGATGATGAGTGTTTTGGCACGGTCCTTCAGGCTTTCGTTCACGGATACGACCAGCATGATGCCCGCTACAATCACGGTGAGAACGGCGAGGAGCCCGAAGAGCGTAGCCAAGAAATTGGCGATGCCGACGATTTCGGCGTTGATGCCGCTGCTAAAAGCCCCCGGCTGAATGAGGTTGATGATTGGTACAGTGAGCATAACAATCGCAGCACCAATGAGGCTCTGTAGCAGATTTTTGCGTGCGGAATCCGTGTCGCCTTCGCTCATGGCTGCAATCAGGCGGAAGCCCTGGATAACGATATTAAGAATGAGCACTGCCCCAACGAGTTGTACGACGAATGTGATGATAGGGATGATAATGCCGGTTTCCGTAGCTGCGGGGGCAATCACATTCACGGTGCCGAAACTGCTCGCAAAGATATAGGCGCCCAGAACGACAACGGAACCGATGAATGCATTTAAGTATGCTTGAGTGGCATTCTGCATACCACTGTCGCTGCGGCTTTCTACGGCGAGCTTGAAGCCGTAGAAGACGAGTGCCGCAAAGAGCACGCCGACGAATGCGGTACCCAGTGCCGGCAGGATGCCAGCGACATACGTTGCCAGGTCCGCGTTGCATGTCAGGCTTCCGCTAATACAGGGGTCCACCTGGGCGGCAGCGGCAGCGGGCATGCCGCAGAGCACGGAGGCCAATACCAGTTTCAGGAAGCGCATAATCATATAATTATACACTAAATGCCATTTCTATACCAGTTTTCGTGATGCACCACACAGCATGGTATCTCTTCTGCATTGAATTTGCGCGTGGTATTCGTATACTCAAAGCATGCAATTCGATCGTACCGTTCAGAGCCGCCCCATCACGCTTTCTGCCTCCACAGAATCGCAAGCGTATGCCCTCTTTGCCATGGCCATGGCGCTCACGGTGATCGGTGCATATATAGGGGCGCAGTTCGCCACTGCTATTTTTAGCGCAGGACTGCATTTTATCCTGCTCTTCGCGCAGATCGGTCTGGTAATTACAGCGCGCTGGTGGATGGAAAAAACACCGCTCAATTACCTTCTTTTTGGTCTTTTTCCTGTGTTTTCCGGCATCGTGATCACGCCGTTTCTCTCCGCGGTGATTATTGGATACAGCAATGGTCCGACCATCCTCATTAATGCGCTTGCCGCGACAGGCTTTATGGCTGGGGCGGCTGCGGTGTTTGCGCGTACGACGTCCTGGAATCTTGGCATAATGGCAAAGGGACTTTTTCTGGCTCTGCTCGGGCTGATTGCTTTTGCGCTGCTGCAGATATTCATCCCGGCGTTGCGCACACAACAGTTTGAACTGCTCATTTCAGGTGGCGGTGTCATCATTTTTGCCCTCTTTACGGCGTACGATATGCAGAGGGTGCAGCGCATGGGTCAGATGGGTGCCAATCCGTTTATGCTGGCACTCAGCTTATACCTGGATATCTTCAACATGTTTTTGTACCTGCTTCGTTTCATGTTGGTGCTTTCTGGGCAGCGGAGGTAAAGGAAGAGTGCAACCAGGAGCGGAAGTGTGCCACCGCAGTATGATGTTTTGACATAAATAAATTATAATTGTATAATATACATATTAAAACACAATACATATGAAACACAAATCCACCTCCATCGTACGCAGATTGCTGCGTGCGAAACGAACATTCGGCGCTGTCGCAGCCATCATTGTCTCTGCATCTGTCATGGGTGCTGCCTTGAGTGCTTCTTTGCTTCAGGAGGAACAGAAGGCAGCTCAGCCGCTTTTGGTAGAGCACATTGCTGATCGCCTGGAGGCGCGGTTGCACAAGCGTGGATTGCCGTTTCCGAGTAGGCAAGCGTTGGTTGCCGCGGTGGCGCAGAGGCAGCAGCTTCTCAGAGGCGCAGTGACAGCGCATTTTACTGATGCTGATGGCATAGTGCGAACGGTAGCATTCAGTGTGCCAGAAGACCCACAGTGGATTCTTCCGGTATTCACGCAACAGGAGGCCGCATTCGTGATCGACCGGTCCCGGATCACAGATGCGTTGCAAGTACACATTGCCGAGCATCTGCATCCGCCCCGGCATGTGGTAATCGCAGATCTGGAGAGGCAGGGCAACATCATGCGTGCACGCACCGATGGGGCGGCACGGTCGGGTGATGTATTCCATAGTACCGGAGCGGTCACCGCGATCGCGGCGGCACTGGAAAATGGAGAAACTGAACTCACAATCCCGATTGAACGGCAGGTGGGTACCGTCATCAATAGCACGGGTACCGGCTTGGGGCAGTTAACACTCCTGGCCACCGGTCGTTCAGATTTCCGCGGTTCCACGTGGGCGCGCATGCAGAATGTGCGAAAAGCGCTCAATGAGCATGTGCATAACGTGCTGGTGCCGCCGGGAGAGAAATTCTCCTTCAATGCAACATTGCAGGGCCCTGTGACAACAGGTAATGGTTGGCACATGGCCAAAGTGATCGTGAACGGCGTGGATTTGGTATACGCACCTGGTGGAGGGATTTGCCAGGTATCCACTACGACGTTTCGGGCGATTGTTAATGCAGGACTCGTTGCCAGGGATTGGAAAGCGCATAGCCTGTACGTTTCGTACTACGAGCACCATGGCGTTGGTCTGGATGCAACCGTATTCCCGGGCGCGCAGGATCTCACCTTTGTGAATGATACGGGTGATTACCTGCTCTTGCAGGCGTATGACGATGGATACGATGCGTACGTGCACATCTATGGCACGCCCGATGGGCGAAACGTGCAGATGGACGGTCCCTATTTCACCAGTGCGGCTCCTCCGGGACTCACGGTGAATGGCCGGGGACTGCGTTCAAATGAAATCGCCTGGATCCAGCGCATTATTCGTCCAGGTGGAGAGCAGGAAGAGCACATGCTCGTTGCGCGTTACCGCGCAATGCCGCAGAATCTGGCGCAGAAGTACTCACCAGTGCATGCGAGCGCAGGTGAACCGAATGGCTAAAGCATTCGCTGCCGGCGAAAGGCAGTATTTTCTTTGCTTCTGCCCGTCTGTCCCTTTACTATCAGTGTGAAATGTCCAAGCGACCGACACCCAAGAAGCGGCGTGCCAAGAGCACAGGAAATACACAGTACTCTGTGTATGTCCAAAAACAGCAAAAACGTTTAACGGACGTGCAGGCATCGCCGTACGCTGTTATCGCTCCGCCGAAGAATGGTGAAGAGAAGGCATTGAAGGGGATTACAAAGATCAAGGCGTAAGGGTATGGCACGCAAACGCCATCTCTCCCGGATTGCTGTAATGCAGGTTCTCTTCGAGCACCTGTCGCGCGGAGTGAATATGCAGGATTCGTTGCAGCGCAATGTGCGGGAGCTGGGGGAAGCGGATAGTGCGTTTGCGGAAGCACTGCTTTCTGGTGTTCTGGATCACGAAGAGGAGTTGCAGAAGGCCATTGTGGAACATGCACCCGGATGGACGCTCGAACGTATGGATCCGATTGCGAGGTGTGTATTGTTCGTTGGAACATTCGAACTCTTGTTTGCGAATGATGCGCCGCCAGCCGTAGCCATGAATGAGGCGATCGATATCGCAAAGGAGTATGGAACGGATGAGAGTGGAAAATTCGTCAATGGCGTACTCAATGCCATTGCGCACGATCCGGCGATTGCTGTGAATCACGTGGCGAAATAAGAGGTGCAACAGGGGAAATGGGTATTTCCCATTGGCCGTTACGGCTCTACACTACGAAGGATGAAACAGCCGTCTTCCAGCGTCATTCTGGAGAAAGCAATCAGTGTGCATTTTCGCAAGAAAGAG
>JAAYXY010000013.1 GCA_012515645.1 Candidatus Peribacteria bacterium
ATGATGTACCCAAGGGCGATAGAGGTTTTACGGAAATCAGTTATGCGGCAGAGCGAAAACTTTTGGATAATGATCAATTCTTCCATCCAGAAGATGCTCTGACAAAAGGTACTGCAGCACTGTGGTTGCTGCGGATGCGTAATGTGGAAGAGTTGGATGCAATGGAGGAAGAACATCTGCCTGAGCTTCTGGAACGGTATCCCATCATAGATATTGAGGATCGTTACGAGCTTGTCGGTGACATGCAGGAACTCAATGACATGATCCTGCGTCTGAACACCTTGCTCTATGAAGAAGTGCACGAAATAAGCTTCTATGCCGAAAATTTTCATGGAAAAGGCACTGCATTTGGTGAGACGTTCGATATGAATGCCATGACGGCTGCGCATCTGCGTTTTCCACACAACACGCTGTTACGTGTGACAAATCTGGATAATGACACGCAGGTAACTGTTCGTGTGAATGATAGGGGACCATATGTGCATGGCCGCAGCCTGGATTTAAGCCTCGCGGCGTTCCTACAGTTGACAGAACGCAGTGCGGGCGTGCTGCGCAATGTCCGCATTGAACGCCTGGGGGACGTTTCACTCGTATCCCGGTGCGGCAGTGATGCGCCACGATTCCAGCGGAGGATTACGCGCGATGTACGTTTCCACAGGGGCGTACCGCATACGCTTGCTCTGGGCGACGATCTTGGTCTGGATTCCACACGTTTCTTCGTTGTGCGCACGGTCACGTATCCCGATGGAAATACGGTGCGTTTGGAGCGATGGATTGCCCCCGGCATACGCTTTCAGTTCACACCATCCATGGAAGGGGAGTACACATTCCGCATTGGCACAGGTTTCGGTCGTGAGCGTACGTTTACCATGCATGTTGTTGCGTGTAACTGAACAAATAATGTATTCACTAGATGCCTGTGTATACGGGGTGTTCTGCCCTGTCCTGACTGGGGAAAATCTGCTATACTACCATGATATTTCATTAGATTTTCTGTGATTACATTCCTGCGATTTCTGGCAATCCCCCTCGTGTGGTTCGGTGCCGTGCTGATCGGATGGATCAAGAATCCGGAACTATACACTTGGGCATACGATTGGTGCATGGATGATCCTGTGCGTGCGGTTGTGTGGTTGCTGAATATCTATCTTGCATGGTGGGCGTCCAAGTTCGTCATCCGCCGTCTGTATGCATTCTGGAAGAGCAAGAAACTCGTAGCGCTCAAAGTACTCCTTCCGCGCAATGACACCAAAATCGACCAGGAAAAACGCACGGAAAAAGATTTCCGCGAGAAGATCGCCGTTATGGAACAGCTCTACCGGGCACTATGGGAAGTGCGTAGCCTGACTGCTTGGCAGATGGTGCACTTCTGGCTGCTACGTTATAGGGTGCTCAGCTTTGAGCTGTATGTTGAGGATGGTCTCATTAATTTCTACGTTGTAACGGAACCTCAGCTCGCCTCCATTGTGGAGAAACAAATCACCGCATTCTACCCGGATGCGGATGTGACGCCGGTCGACTTGCCGCGCGTTGCTCCCCGAGGTTTAAAGCTCGCCGGCAATATATTGGCTCTCAAAAAGGGATACATGTATCCGCTGCGCTACTACGAACAAATGCAGGACGATCCGCTCAATAGCATCACGAATGTGCTGAGCAAATTACAGGATGGGGAACACGCGGCGCTCCAGATCATCATCCAACCGTCATTCAGTAATAAGTGGGGCACGAAAGCCCGCCGTTATGCGAGTTCCAGATTCAAAGGTAAAAACGAGACGTTTCTCAGTAAGATTCCGCTTCTGGGTCTCTTTGGACCGCCTCTGTATTACATGCTCTTTGGTTCGCAATCGAATTTAGGTACCAATGCGCCCGGTGCCAGTGGCGGAGACAAGTTTGTGCGCATGATTCAGCCTGAAGAGGAGCTCTACAAGCGCGTGGGCGAGAAAGCTGGCATGAGCTTTTACCACGCCTCCGTACGGATCGCTGCTGCGGCGGCGACATGGGACCGTGCAATCGATATCAGCAACAACATGCAGGTTGCCTTCAATGCGTTCAAAGATGTCTACGGAAATTACTTCGCGAACAGACGCTTGTTCCTTGATATCATTCCTCATGCGTGGAATGCGCCGCTCTTCCATTTTTTATGGCGAAACAGGCTGAATGGCTTTTTGCACAAGACGATCTTGCTCGTCGAAAAGGAACTCGCGGGCTTGTACCACTTCCCGGATAGCCGCTACAACCGCAGTCCGAATATCCTGTGGATGACATACAAAGCCCTGCCGCCTCCGCCCAATGTGCCGCGCGAGGGTATTTTGCTGGGCAACAGCGAGCACCGCGGCAGCATAACCCCCATACGTTTTCTGGATAAAGACCGCATCCGTCACCACTACATCATCGGTAAATCCGGTACAGGTAAATCCGCGCTCCTGAGTTACATGGCGCGGCAGGATATAGCACGGGGCAATGGCGTGTGCGTCGTGGACCCGCATGGTGACCTGATCGAGGATATTCTGGCGCATGTGCCCAAGGAACGTGCCAAGGATATCATCGTGTTAGATCCTGCAGATATGGAACGGCCAATGGGACTCAATTTGCTCGAAGCCAAGACACCGCAGGAAAAAGATCGCGCATCGCTGGATGCCAGTGAAATTTTCATCAAGCTCTTCGGGAACGAGATCTTTGGACCGCGCATCCAGCACTATTTTCACAACGGTTGTCTGACGTTAATGGACGACGAAGAGGAAGGGGCGACACTCATCGATGTACCGCGCCTCTTCGTTGATGATGAATTCCAGCGTTACAAGGTGAGTAAATGTCGCAATCCCGTCGTGCGCAATTTCTGGGAGCACGAAATCGCCAAGACGGGTGCGAGGGAGAAGGAAGAGATGATTCCGTACTTCAGTTCCAAATTCGGGCCGTTCATTACGAATACGACGATGCGCAACATCATCGGGCAGCCCAAGAGCGCGTTCAACATCCGCAAGATTATGGACGAAGGCAAAGTGTTGCTTGTGAATCTGAGTAAAGGGCGCATTGGTGATACGAACGCCGCACTCCTGGGTCTGATATTCGTGAACAAAGTAAGTATGGCGGCACTAGGCAGAGCCGAAATTTCCCGGGACCAGCGCAGGCGGTTCTACCTCTATGTGGATGAATTCCAGAATTTCGTGACGGATGCATTCAGCGTTATGCTCTCCGAAGCCCGGAAGTACGAATTGGCGCTGATTGTAGCGCATCAGTATATCGGGCAGCTGGTGGGCAAGACAGAGGCATACGGCAGCGCGAATACGAAGATGCGCGATGCCGTGTTCGGCAACGTCGGAACGATTATGAGTTTTAAGATCGGTGCTGAGGATGCAGAGTACATTGCCAAAGAGATGGCTCCCGTTCTCAGTGAGCAGGATGTGATTGGCATACCGAATTTCCACTGTTACACGAAATTGACGATTGACAACGTGCAGTCGCGCCCGTTCAACATGGCGACCATTTGGGACCAGGAGGGACGTAACGAGCAACTCGGTGAGCTCATAAAGGAATACAGTCGCATGAAGTACGGACGCAAGAAGATTTTCGTCGATCAGGAAATAGAGGACAGAATTGGCATTATTCACTAAAGAGCGGCTGTTGCAGAAAAATTCTTGCAGATCTGACATGTGTGCCTGCTTTCTGGTACGATGCGTGCCTGTTTTCCATCCCGCACTATGACATCTATCAAGCAAGCTCGTGATATGTTTCGTCTCCAGCGTGAGGCGAAGAAAATCCGCAAGGAACTCAAGAATATCCATGTAGAAGCGGAAGGTCCCGGCATCAAAGTCGTCGTGACCGGTGAGCAAGAAGTGCATGCTATCGAGATCAGCCCGGATACCGACAGGGAAGCGCTGCCCACGATCCTAAAAGACGCGCTCAATCGCGCCCTTAAAAAGGCGCAGGTCGTTTCTTCGGAGAAGATGCAGGCCATCATGGGTGACATGGGTATGCCGACCGAAGAGGGCATGCGCAATATGGGTTCCTGATGGAGGAAAAGCACTTCTTCTGGTAGACTCACGCAGCAATTTTTTCGTTCCCTCTTCCCTGTTTTTCACATGCGTTTCCTTCTCGCATTCATCGTACTGGTTGGCAGTGTGGCTGTTGCATCCACCCTCTGGTATCAGCAGGAGCTCAAGCCTGTCGATTCGGCGAGCAGCCAGCGAATAACGGTGACGGTGGAACAAGGCATGTCTGTAGAACAGATTGCCGATCTGCTTAAGGAACGCGGACTCATCCGTTCTGTTCGTGCATTCAGGCTTTACCTGCGTTTTACAGGAGAAGATCGTGGCATAAAAGCGGGCCGTTTTATCCTGCAGCCATCGCAGTCCGTACAGGAGATTGTAGATATCCTGCGCAGTGGCAGGGGCGAGGAAATCGTTCTGACGATACCCGAAGGGTATACCGTAACAGATATAGACAAATTGCTGGTGGATAGTGGGCTTGCTGAGGCAGGAGCATTCGTGCGTTGTGCGCAGGAATGTGATTTGTCTGATGTGTGGTTTTTACCCGAGAGTGCTGGTCTGGCAGAACGGGGTGGTATCGTGGAAGGATACCTCTATCCGGACACATACTTCGTGGAGGCACAGCAGTTCGATACTGAGCAGTTCATGCGCCGATTACTCCATACATTTGAGCAGAAAGTTATTGAGGCATTCCCGGAGCAGCTTGCACGTTCGGATCGTTCGTTGCATGAGGCCATCACCATGGCATCCCTCATCGAAAAAGAAGCGAGCAATGATACAGAGCGCCCGATTATTGCAGGAATTCTGTGGAAACGGTACAGCGAAGGATTGGGGTTAGGTGTGGATGCGACCGTGCGTTATATACTCAATAAGCCCACCACGTCGATCACGGTTGCGGATCTCAATACGAATTCTCCGTACAACACGCGCAAGTTCCGCGGACTCCCCCCTGGCCCCATTGCCAGTCCGGGGCAGCAGAGCATTGTGGCTGCTTTCAATCCGAGCGAGACGGAGTACTGGTACTATCTGCACGATCCCGAAGGTCGTATTTACTACGCAAGGACCAACGAAGAACACAACATTAACCGCTATTTATACTTGCGCTAGAGTGCGTCGTCATCGGGTGGTGCCGGCAGGATGCCGCGGTCCACGAGCATTTGATCCAGTGTTTCGGTGATGAGTGTGCTCAATTCGGGGTTATCACGGAGGGAGATGGAATTGATGATCGTGCGTATTGCACGCGGACGATCGGGACATTGCGGTTGCTGCAGGACGGATGCAATACGTTCGCATGCGCAGCGCACATCGGAATATTTTGAAAGCGATGCCATGGCAGATTCCCGAATGCGTCGCCGATTTTTGACGGGGGCGCCATGGCACATGCGTGCGAGTTTCACTTCCAGTAACCCAAAAAGGACTTTTGCTGCCATGGCGTCCTCTGGTATATCCGCAGACCGTGCCAAAGGCACACGTGTGCGTGTTTTTTTTGGGGTGCGCTGGTTCGCTGTATGTATTGTGGAGGGTTGCTTTTGTGTAGGGGCGGATGTGGATTGCGCAGTGCGTTCCTGAACGGTTTTTTCCATGTCCACCAGGCGCTGCAGCGCCTGTGCGAAGCCCTGGCGTACGGAATCAAGCGGGGAGAGCGACTGGATCTGGGGGAGGACGTTATTGGCAATGTGCATACCTGCTGGCGCATTGCCGGCTGTAGCAGCTGCACGTATGCGTACCGTAGCTGATTGCACGGTTGTACGAATATCATGGAGCGAATCACTCTCATTGGTCATGGAGCGCATGAGGAGGACGGGGCGCGCAATGTAGAGTTTTCTATGCATAAGGACAATACAATTGTTCGGTTTTTGCTGTAGGAAAGAGCGCCTTTATCCGTTATAATGGTACGAACACATGGAGAACAAGCCACGCATCAAGATCGGCGTGATGGGGAGCGCAAGCGGTTCCCAGCTTGATGATCCGGAAGTATGCGAGCGTGCCAGAAACCTTGGACGTGAAATCGGCAGGCGCGGGCATATCCTCGTGAACGGCGCATGTCCCGGCTTGCCGTACGAGGCGCTCGCAGGAGCCAAAGAGACGGGTGCATTGACAATCGGCATATCGCCGGCTTTTTCCGAGTACGAGCATGTGAACGAGTATAAATCCCCCGTAGGGCATGATGTCATTATTTACACAGGCCTTGGGTTCATGGAGCGCGATATCATCAATATTCGCTCATCCGACGGCGTAGTGTTCATCGCCGGTGGCATCGGTTCACTCAATGAGTTCACGATTGCGTACGAGGAAGGGCGTCCTATTGGGATGCTTACGAATACGGGCGGAATCAGCAACGCGATTCCATACATCGTGGAAGACCTCTGCAAGCGCAAAATAGCTCCAAACATGGTTTTTGATGATGATCCTGCAGCTCTTTTGGAGAAGCTAGAACAAGTGATTGTACGGTATCCGTTGCCTATTCGTGAAGACGGCCGCGTTGTGGATGCACATCGACGGGAGCCGAGGCGGAGCGACTGGTGGTGGGTGGACAAGGACAAGAGAGGTTAGTTATTGCGCGTCTCTCTTCTTCGTGATCCAACGGATCGGGGTTCCTTCGAATGCAAAGACCTCGCGCAGGCGGTTTTCCAGGTATCGCAGCTGGCTCACGGCCACGTTCTTGGGATTTTGCACAAAGAGAACGAATGTTGGCGGAACGTCCTGTGCTTGTGTGACATATTTGGACTGCACGACGCTCTTCATAGGTTGCCCGGATACAGCATCCTGGAACCATTGGTGTAGCGCTTTGGTTGCGATTCGGCGCGTGCGGTTTCGCTGTACGGTTTCGATCAGCGGGAAGAGAGACACAAGCCCTTCGCGCGTTAAAGCGGAACAGGGGACCAACGGTGCGAATGTGCAGAACATGAGTGCGTCACGGACATGCGCTTTCACCTGTTCACGGTGCTCCGGAGCGATGGTATCCCACTTATTGAGGGCGATGATGAGCCCTTTACCCTGCATTATTGCTGTACTAGCAATGCGTTTGTCCTGCTTGGAAATGGGCTGGGAAGCATCCAGCACGAGTATGGTGATGTCGGAAAGTTCCAGCGCGCGCATGCTGCGGAACGACGCGTAGACAGCGATGTCATCTGCAGAAGACTGTGTATGGCGCCGGAGCCCTGCCGTGTCCATAAAAATGTACTCGTTGCCCTGCCATCGTATCAGTGTGTCCGTTGTATCGCGGGTGGTGCCGGCAATATCGGAAACAAGCAGCGGCGAGCGCCCGCGCTGCGGTTCCGACATGAGCGCATTCACCAGAGAACTCTTGCCGACATTGGGTTTGCCCACCACGGCGATGCGTGCCTGCGGTGCGCTTTTTTCCGGCTCCGCCGGTGTTGTAAAATGCAGCGATGTGAGTGCGTTCTCTATTGCAGATTGCAACGTATCTATGCCTATTTTGTGCGGCGCGCTTATGGCGATCACGTCGTCGCCGATACGCAGGCTATAAAATTGTGTAAGCAACATGGGTATTTGCGAGGGGTCATCGCATTTGGTGATAGCAAGCAGCACGGGTACGTGGCGTTGTTTATGCTTGCGCAGCAGCATAGCGGCTTCTAAATCACTCGAGGTCGGCTCATGTCTGCTGTCGACGGTGAAGAGAATGAGGTCGGCATGTGAGAGTGCCAGCTTGGATTGTTGTGCAACGTCCGTTTCCATGTCGACATCTGTGCCGCCGCCGCCTATACCGCCCGTATCAATGAGCAGATACGGGATTCCCCCCGTGCGTACAATCGCGGAGACTTGGTCCCGTGTGGTACCCGGAACGTCGCTCACGATCGCTTTGCGTCTCCCGACAAGCCGGTTGAAGAGTGTGGATTTCCCCGCATTTGGAGCGCCGATGATGGCGACAGTGGGCAACGTAGCCATGAGAACCGCAAGTGTAACACAAGGGAAACGGATGTGGATATTTAACCGGCAAACCTGCTGATGCGGTTCATAGGGGAGTCTCTGCGTTCTGTGCTCGGATCATGGCGATACTGCATGAGGTAAGCGTCTTCCGGAGTGTCTTCGTAGAAGCCCCGCAAGACCGAAATGGCTCTAAAACCGTTCTCCCGGAAGAAGATCTGTGCGTCCAGGTTCGTCTCGCGCACTTCGGTGAGAAGACGATTGCGCCGCTGCTGACTAAGCTTGGCAATGAGCTTCGCGATCATCTGGGATCCGACGCCGCGGCGCCTCATCTGCTCCGCGACAGCGAGGTTCAGAAGGTATATGCGTGTTTTGTGAAGTTCGTAGATCATGAAGCCGACGACGCGATCTTCGTACTCCGCGCACATGCCGATGCAGTTGCGTTGCCGCAGGCACCGGATGAAGTCATCCTCCAGCCAGGGAAAATCGAAACTTTCATCTTCAATCTGCAGCACTTCCGCCATGTCGCGGCGGATCATCCAGCGAATGTGCACGAGCACTTCCGGCTTTTCCTCCCGCTCGTTACCAGGTACTGCGAAGGGAAGCGATAGACGTTCAATTGTTTCCCCGCTTTCGTACTTTCCTCTCTGTCCCACCTGGTCGATTCCAGCAGACGCGCCCCGGCTCACATCGTCTTTTGTGAGAGCGAGGAGGCGCCGGAGAGCGCTCTGGACATCCGAAAGAATCGTAGGGAGATCGCTTGTTTCTGGCGAGGTGCCAGCGCTCCTCGGGTCCGTCGCATCTGAGATTTCGTCTCGCAGGTTCAGCAGTTCTTCGAGAATAGGTTCTATAGACTCACAGAAGTCGCCTTCTTCCGTATCGCTGCCGCCGCACGTGTCGTGCGCCATGCGTACCACTTTTGCGAGGTCGTTCCAGATGAGGTCGATGTATTGCTCTGTCTTGCAGGATTGCAGTTGGTCGCAGTGATGCAGGGCATCCTGAATCGCTGCGGTCTGATGCCGCTGCGCTTCTGCAACGCCACTGCTTGGGGGGCTGATTTCTTCCGAGCCTGCTGATTGTCGCTGTTCCAGCATTACGTGTGTTATATATGAAAATCTTAAAAATACAATGGAGCTTGGATGCTCATGTCTCAGCTCTTTCTGCAAGCTGGATGCCGGGCGCAAGACGTGCTTACAGATGCCTGAGGAGCTTCTCTGCAAGCAGCAGAGTGATTCCGCGTTCCCTTGCGTTCGGAGCAATCCATATCCCCTTGACCGTGAGAGGGTGATTCGGTGTTTGTCCGGGGTCGTAGATTGCAAGACCTGCCACAGAATCCCGCTCAGGATCCGTGGCGGAGATCCACACGTCAGATTGTGCGTGGGATCCACGTTCATGACCGGTGATCACTTCGTAGAACCGCCGCACTGCGCTTCTATCAGATTGCGGGACATTTGCAATTTTCATCTGTTTGCGTGTTTCCGGATTATCAATCCAGAGGGGGTCTTTTGCATCCGATGCGAGAGAAAGCAGGCACCACATTGATTGCAGGGCATTTTGGGATGGCACATGGAATCTCTCCGCACCGTCTGCGAGCAGGGGCTGGCAGAGCTCGAAGAGTTGCGTCCTCAGAGGCGTATCCGGGAAGCTCTCGAGCGTCTGGCGCAGGCGAGTCTGTTCTTCAGGGGAAAGATAGAAGTCCCGGCACTGGTCGATGGCTGTCAGATCATCATGGAGGTTCTGGGGGTGGGGCGAAGGAGGCAAATGCATCGTCTCCACTTCCTGTCTTATGGTGCGCCTTTTGTCCGGCATGAGTTTTTCGAGGAGACGCACTACCATTGCCTGCCCGTGGGGACCGCCGCGTTCAGCTGGAGGAACCGCTATCGTCAGAACGTTCATGGCGCGGCGGTGCAATTCGTAGATCATGTGGCCGCACACATGTGTCGGAAGGTACGGGCGCAGGCGTGCCTGCCGTTCTGCTTCTGTTTCTTCTTCGTGTTCCATCGTTGGCGCCTCTCTCTGTTCTGTCGCTCGTCCTTCATGCTGTTGCTGAGCAGGCGCAATCGTCACATTCTCTGTGGATGCCTGTGCGAATTGTTTCGTTGCAACATAATTTTCCTCGGCCGCTGCCCAGTCTTCTGCAGTCGGGGAATCTATTGGCATCGCCGCGATGTAGCCGACGGTATTTCGTTCACGTAGGATGCGCATGAGTCCCTTGTCATCGAGAGGCTCTTGTGGCGGCTGAGTGAATGTCTGCTCCTCAATATCCCGAACCGTCGGCATGTCGCGGCGGATCATCCAGCGAACAATTGGTTGCGGATGTTCTGCGGATATGGACGGTGCCGTTCCTCCTTCGGCGATGCGCAGGAGTTCCAGGCATGACTGTTTCGTCTCCTGTATTGCGTGCCGGAATACTGGTCGATCCGCAGATCCGGACGGTGCCGCATGTCGCATGCGGTTGCAGTACGCGATATATGCTGCGCGCACAGGCGAATCGGGCGGCAGATCTTTGAGCGAACGCGGCCAGACGGTTTCTTTGGGGTTTTCCACTGTGGTTTCTGGCGTTGCTGCTATTGATTGCGAGACCGGTGCATTTGTCGGTGTTTCTTCCTGTGTCATATGGGATGAAGGAAAGGAAGCAAAGGTGTCATGTGATAGAACTGTGCTACACGCTTGTCAAGCGCTCCAGATGTTTTCTCAAACGGTGCGAACTCGTTTGTTTGCGCGGCACGGTGGAGGTACCCTTTGGCGTATGCAACAAACGTACGATGCATCGGCGGTAGAGTCCAAATGGCAGAAGCGGTGGGAGGAGGCAAAGGTGTACGAAGTCGATCTTAAGAAAGCCAAAGATTCTTACTACAGCATGGTGATGTTCCCGTATCCGAGCGGAGACAAGCTCCATGTGGGGCACTGGTACAACTTCGGCCCGGCAGACAGTTATGCGCGTTTCATGCGTATGCAGGGCAAAGAGGTGTTCGCGCCCATGGGGTTCGATGCGTTCGGATTACCTGCGGAGAACTACGCGATCAAAACAGGGATTCATCCGAGCAAGTCCATTGCGGAGAACACGCGGACAATGATCGCACAGCTCAAGCACATTGGGTGCATGTACGATTGGAGCAAGACGGTGAACACGTCGCAACCGGAGTACTACCGCTGGACGCAGTGGCTCTTTTTGCAGATGTTCAAGAACGGTCTTGCATATCGCAAAGAAGCCAATGTGAACTTCTGTTCATGCTGCCAGACGGTACTTGCCAACGAGCAAGCGCAGAACGGATTGTGCGATCGCTGCAGTACGGAAGTGATCCGCAAGCCCATGACACAGTGGTTCTGGAAGATCACGGATTACGCGGAAACGCTGCTTCAAAACCTCGATGATCTGGATTGGCCCGAAAAAACCAAGCTCATGCAACGCAACTGGATCGGGCGGAGCGAAGGGGTAGAAGTCGAATTCCAGGTTGATTGTTCAGATGAGGTCATTACTGTCTTCACGACCCGTGTTGATACGCTCTACAGCGGCACGTTCCTGGTGCTTGCCCCCGAACATTCGCTCGTAGATGCGCTCACAGATGCGCAGCATGAGGCGGAAGTGCGCGCATACAAGCTCGCTGCCGCGAAGAAGACGGACATCCAGCGCACAGATTTGGCCAAGGAGAAGACGGGAGCCTTCACCGGTGCATACGCGGTCAATCCGCTCTCCGGGGAGAAGATGCCGATCTGGATCGCGGATTTCGTCCTCGCACACTACGGGTTCGGAGCGGTATTTGCAGATGCGCATGACGAGCGTGATTTCGCGTTCGCGAAGAAGTATGGCATTCCTCTCAAGACGAATATCTGCCCTGCAGATGGGGGTGATGCAGATGCCATCCGCAACTTGGAAGTCTGTTATACGGAAGACGGCATACTGTACGACTCCGGCGAATTTGATGGCATGTCTTCCGCCGATGCGAGAAAGGCAATTGCCAAGTGGCTGGAGAAGCGGAAGAAGGGGAGGGGAGTGGTGCAGTACCGCTTGCGCGACTGGTCCATCTCTCGGCAGCGCTACTGGGGCGCGCCGATCCCCATCGTCTACGATCCAGAGGGCAATCCACACCCGATTCCCGAGGAGCATCTTCCGTGGTTGCTTCCCACGGATGTGGAGTTTAAACCCACGGGTACTGCGCCTCTTGCCCAGAGCAAAGAACTCAAGGAGCGTACAGAAAAGCTCTTCGGCAAGGGCTGGAAGCCGGAAGTGGATACGATGGATACCTTTGTATGCTCATCGTTCTATCAGTTTATGTACTTGTCGACGGAAGGAGTGGGAACGAAGTCAGAAATCGGAAATCGGAAGTCTGACTTCATCGATGCAAAGATCGAGAAGAAGTGGATGCCGGTCGATATGTACATCGGCGGCGCGGAGCACGCGTGCATGCATCTGATCTATGCGCGATTTGTAACGATGGCATTAAAGGATTTTGGCTTTGTAAATTGCGAAGAACCGTTCAAAAAATTAGTTCATCAGGGAATCATTACCAACCAGGGTGCCAAGATGAGCAAGAGCAAGGGGAATGTGGTGAGCCCCGATGCGTTCGTAGAGAAGCACGGGGCGGATGTGTTCCGCATGTACCTGATGTTCATGGGCACCTTCACCGACGGAGGGGACTGGAGTGATACGGGTATCAAGGGAATCGATCGGTTTGTGCAGCGCATATGGAAGGTATTGAACAAAAGAGTTGATCAATGTTCTCCGCAAGTGCGTGCCAAAGTGCACGCAACAGTGAAGAAGTGCACGGAAGATATCCCTGCTCTGCGGTTCAACACGGCGATCGCTGCGCTCATGGAGCTCCTCAATGATCTGGAGAAGCAGGGGGGCATCGCGCAGGAAGGCGCGGAGATCGTCGCGCGCCTCCTTGCGCCGCTCGCGCCGCACCTCGCCGAGGAACTCTGGGAGAGCATCGGCAAGAAGGGGTTTGTGATCGACCAGCCGTGGCCGGAATTCGATCCTGCTCTCCTGGAGACAACTTCCGTGACTGTCGCCGTGCAGGTGAATGGCAAGGTGCGCGGGCAGATTGAGGTAGCGGTTGACGTTGCGGAGGCAGAGGTGATTACACAAGCGCAAGAGGAGCCGAATGTTGCAAGGCATCTGGAGGGGAAGCAGGTGCGGAAAGCAATCTATGTAAAAGGAAGGCTCGTGAGCTTGGTTGTGTAACGGAACGACGCAATAGTCAGACATCGGCACGCGCCACGACCCCGGTCCGGTATCCTTTGGGGTCCAGTGATTCGTGCGTCAAAACACGCAAACCGGATTCATGGATGAGTGCGGCAAGCGACGCGCGCGTGTGCTGTGTCCGAGTTCGGGCGAATGTGTCTTCGCCCATGTGCGCTCTCCATTTCATTTCTTCGCGTGCAGTTAAAAGTGCCAGGACATCTTTGCGTGTCATGCCCCGTAAGGTGTAATCGACGAACATGTACGTTGCCGATCTTTGTGCCTTTTGAAGTTTTGTCAGCATAATCTTGGCTCTGGATGGTTCCATGCAGCAGAGAATGTATGACACGCTGATAATATCGAAAGGAGCATGTGTGAGACTGTAAATTTCATCCTCACTTACTTCCGTCACATGATGTTTTGTCGGTTGTGTGATGGGGGTATACGGATCAAAGAGGGCCAGATGATCACGGCGAAGATCGAGTACGTGCTCCAGTATCATCCGTGAAACGCCGTAGGGACCGGCGCCGAAATCGAGTGCGTCCACCGATTCTGATCCGTTTCTACGGCATGACTGCACGGTTGTTGCATACAGCGATTCCTGCATATCGTATGCGGACCAGTGGTAGCCATGGCCTACAGTGGTGGTACACGCCGGACACGCGAGCATGTTGCGATGCAAATTACGATGATTATCTATTATTGTCAATTCACTGGGAGGAGCGACAAAAAGGGCATACTATTGCCGTATAGCAAGCCACCCTTTGGATCGTTATGCGGCGTTCACGGATCTAAAAGCTCTGAAAGAAGCGAGCATCCTTCCTCTGAGAAAATCTCTGCGTGTGAATACGCTCAAAATTTCTGTAGAGACATTTCAGCGATGGGCAAAGGAACACAGATGGAATATTGCGCCGGTTCCGTGGTGCA
>JAAYXY010000014.1 GCA_012515645.1 Candidatus Peribacteria bacterium
AGTGGGCGCTCGTCATTGTCTCTAAGCGTTTTCGGGAACTCACTCAGATTTTTACTGAGGAGCGCATCCCCTTTGCTCTCGAAGAAGAGAGTCATCCTGGTGCTGTCACCCTGCTCCCTGCACAGGAAAATGACCTCCTGCCTCATTCCATCCAAAACCCCGATCTGCGCTGTGCACTTTTGACAGACAGAGAGATTTTTTCTCTGCGCAAAGCGGGGAAACAGCGCAGTGTGCAAAAACTGGCTCTGGATTTTATTACATCGCTCGTTCCAGGTGATTACGTGGTGCACATGGAACATGGTATCGGTCATTTTGAAGGTATGACGCGCAAAGAAATCGAGGGAACGGAGCGCGAGTATCTGGAACTTACTTATGCCGAAGATGACAAGCTTTTTGTGCCTGTGGATCAGGCAGACAAACTGAGCAAGTATGTGTATGAAGAAGGGAATGAGCCCACACTTACACGCTTAGGTACCCAGGAATGGAAGCGTGTAATGGGTAAAGCGCGGGAAGAGACACAGAAACTCGCCAAAGAGCTTTTGGAGTTGTATGCAAAGCGGGCGAAATCCCGCGGGCATTCGTATGGTGACGACGGTAAAGACCAGAAGGCATTTGAGGAAGCATTTCCATACCAAGAAACCCCCGGTCAAATGAAGGCCATTGAGGATATCAAAAAGGACATGGAAGATGAGCATCCGATGGATAGGTTGGTGTGCGGTGACGTCGGTTTTGGCAAAACAGAAGTCGCCATGCGTGCCGCATTCAAGGCGGTACGGGGTGGCAAGCAAGTCGCCGTGGTCGCGCCTATCACCATCCTTGCAGACCAGCACTTCAAATCATTTTCCAAGCGCATGCAGGATGCAAAAATCCGCATAGATATGCTCAGCCGTTTTCGTAGTCCCAAGCAACAAAAAGAGACGCTTGAACGGTTGCGTAAAGGAGATATCGACATTGTTATTGGCACACATCGGTTGTTGCAGGAGGACGTACACTTCCACAACCTCGGTCTTGTGATTGTGGATGAAGAGCAGCGTTTTGGTGTTAAACAAAAAGAACGCTTCAAAGAGCTGCGTGCAAATGTGGATATTCTCACGCTTACCGCCACACCTATTCCCCGCACGTTGAATTTGGGGCTGCATAAGCTGCGTGATATTTCTACCATTACAACCCCGCCGCCGGGGCGCCTCCCGATTATTACCGAAGTACGCAAGTACTCCGATGCGCTTGTACGCAAAGCGATTTTGACAGAGAAGCAGCGCAATGGGCAGGTGTTCGTGTTGCACAATCGCGTGGAGACAATAGATGCTTTTGCGGATAAGTTGCGCAAACTGGTGCCGGAAGCCACTTTTGTTGTTGGACATGGGCAACTGAAGCCCGATGCGTTGGAGCAGCGCATCATGGACTTTAAAGAAGGGAAATACGACGTGCTCGTAAGTTCGACTATTATCGAAAACGGCATTGACTTGCCGCGTGCCAATACACTCGTTGTGAACGAAGCCGAGCGGTTCGGTCTGGCGCAGCTGTACCAGCTGCGCGGGCGTGTAGGTCGCAGCAGTCTGCAGGCGTACGCATACTTTCTCTACCACACGCAGAAGCTCAAAGATGATGCCCGCAAGCGTTTGCGCGCCATCGTAGAAGCGTGCGAGCTGGGGAGCGGTTTCCAGGTGGCTATGCGGGATCTGGAGATCCGTGGCGCCGGCGAAATCCTGGGCGCAGGGCAGTCTGGGAATATGCAGACTGTGGGAGTCAGCCATTACCTACGCATGCTCAAATCAGCGGTGGAAGAGATTAAGTCCGGCCAGAAAGGTGAGGACGAAGATATTACTGTGGAAATCTTGCTGCCGTTTGAGGCGCTGCTGCCTTCTTTCTATATTCCAGATGAGCAGGAACGCATTTCTGTGTACCAAAAACTTGCAGGGAGCGAAAACGAAACAATTCTCAAGGAGTTTGAACAGGATCTGAACGATGAGTACGGGGCGCTGCCCCGCCAGGTGCAGGCGCTCTTTGGAATTCTGCGTCTGAAGATCGCATGCCGCCGCGCGGGTATTGTGCGCGTGAAGATCGAAGACGTTACAAAAGATCGCCGTGAGGTGGTGCTCACACTCACGCCACGCGTGACCGCGAAAGAAATCATGCAGCTCCTCAAAGTAAATGCACAGTGGCGCGTGAGCAGTAACACCCTGCGCATCGACGAAGAGGTTATACGCAGCTTATATGGCAAGAGCGATGTAGACTGGATACGCGTGCTGCAGACGCAGGTGGAGGCTCTAAGGAGGCAGGGGAAGAAGTAGGGGTGGGGGTTGGGATTAGGATTAGGATTAGGGAATAGGGAGTCGGGGCGCAGTATGTTGTCATACAAGGGAAAGTAATGTATAATTGTCATGAAAACATATCCAAAACCAATCATTATGGATTTACCCGAACCACCCAAGATTCCCAGTGCGCAGGAACTGTACGATCTGCTCATGGCGGCGATCGAGCCTGAGCTCACCAGCAGCCAGGTGCCGTCTTTAAAACAGAAGTACGCCCAGGAGAGTAAAGAGGAGCGCAAACGGCGCATGGAGCGGTACAGGAAGGCCTACATTGCCTACAGAGAGGCGTTGGACACATACACGGCGCAGCTCAATACACAGGCGCAGGCATATCGCAGGGCGGCGTTTGCGTATGCGGAGGAACAGGATGCACACAAAGAACAATTGCAGCTCAAAGAGCTGGAAACCGCTTTTTCTTCCTAAATGTTTATGGAACACACACACTTTACTTCCGGTGGTGTAGCAGAGCGCAGGCTGATTTATGCCATGGATGCTCCTGACGGAATGGGGCAATCCGAATCATATGACCAGCCCGAGAAGGCTGATCCAGAGAGCATGGATTCCCTGTTACCCAATAGTGAAGCACTTGCCGGAGATCCTGATGCTGAAGTTACTTTGGAAGCAGCTGCAGTAGAGAATACTGATGCAGAGTTGGAGGCTCCGCGCAAGACTCTTGCCAACGCACAAGCGGTTTTAGAGGGTATGCAAGCAGATTCAACAGAGCAAACGGAGGATCCGACTACTAAAACCCTCGATGTGCCTGTGGATACGGATGCCTCAGCAGAATTAGTAGAAGATGCAACTGCACCAGTGCCAGAAGAGCAGCTGGATGTGCCGTCACCGTCGTCGGAAGAAATGCAGGATCCGGAAACAGCGCGGCTTACAGGAGAAATTGATTTAGGCATACAAGAATTGAAGGAGGCAAAAACACCCGGCGAGGCGCTTGCAGCCATAGGCAAACTGTTTGCTGCCATCACAGAAATGATCCGGCGCATCTTCGCAAAAGGAGAAAAACAGGAAGCCGATGGTGGTGGCACAGCCGAGGAGACCGCTCCTGGTGATTTGCCCAAGGAGCCTAAAGCAGAACAGGCGCCGGAAGAAGACGAGCGCGTTCGCAGCGCCGATTCACTAGAGAAGAAAAAAGAAGCCCTTACTGTTGTAGGTAATGAATCCAAGGAAACCCTTGAAAACAATCATACGGCCATCAAAGACATTGATACCGAAATCGGTACACTGGAAGGACAAAAAACAACTTTAGATGAGCAGATTGCAGCGCTTCAATCACGCATTGATTCTGCGGAAGATGCAGAGGGTTCAGCAAAGCGCCGCATTTTGCAAACGCAGCTTGAAGGACTCAAAAAGCAAGCGGCATCTATGCAGGAGACCATCGATGCGCATACGACGCATCGTAACGAGCTGGTTGCGGAAAATGAGGCATTACAGAAGAAGATCGAAGCTGCGGAACAAGCGAAAGATCGTGTTGGGTTCACACTGGATGCCATACATAAAGTTGAACAAGTGCTGCAGGAAAAATTTGGTATTGAGGCAAAGACTGAGTTAAACGATGGGAAGGCAACATTCGTTGTTGATACACTAGGGGAATCCACTCCCGATTGGTTGCGCACATTCTTGCAGGAGAATGATCAAAATCAGAACAGTGACGATGGATACCAGATTGATTTGGATAGAGCTGAGTGGCTTTCCAAGGCGCCCCAAGATGCGGTTCCCAGCGGAGATGAGAAGGAGGAGCAGTCATCTGAGTTTGCTCTTGATGCTGTCTTAAAAACGGTGGATGCACATGTTTTGGATGGCAATGGTCGAAAAGAGAGTGGCGATACCGCTGCAGCATCAGAGCATTATGCAATGGGCATTGCTGCAATAGACCAAGCCCTCAGTACTCTTGGTGAGGAGACATCTGACTATGCTGCGCGTGATCAGCTCAATAGCAGAAAAGCAGAAATTCAGGGTATGATTGATGCTTTGCCATCTAATGTGCAACCGGAAGTGGAACCCGATACTTCAGATGTAGCATCTGCGGATGCGGATACTCAGGAGCGTTCTCCTGAAGATTTGCTTGCTAAACGTCAGGAGTGGGCAGAGTCCATTCATCAGAAATCAAAAACAATGAAATACCCAGTTGTTGCGGTTCATGTCCAAGAGGACGGGAGAATTGCTATGCATTTCGACACAACCCAAGAAGGATATGTACAAAAACTCGAAAGAGCAGCAGCGTATGCGAAGACGCGTGGTATTTACAGCGAAAACATTGAGAACGTACTCATGGTAGATATTGCGAAAAAACATGAAACCAAAGGATATTTTGGTGAGGATTTCGATCAGCAGGCAATGGATGATTTTGAATCGAAGTTGGATGATGAGTTCGCCTCGTAAGTTTTAAGGTTTTTGGTGTCGTGGGAGGGAGTCGAACCCTCATGTCCTTGCGGACACCAGCTCCTAAGGCTGGCGCGTCTACCAGTTCCGCCACCACGACATAAA
>JAAYXY010000015.1 GCA_012515645.1 Candidatus Peribacteria bacterium
CCTGTGCTGTACACGAGCAACGTGCGGGGACCGTAGAGCACATAGAGCGCTGCCACCTGTGCCGATGGCTTCTGACCCAGAACATCCCCTTCGTAAATGCCAAAGATGGAGCCGATGGCGAAATTGGCTTCGATGAGAGATGATCCATCCAGTGGATCGAATGCGACGCTATAGGGAGCAGTGGGTTCTAATTCAACGATCTCCCTCTGTTCTTCGGAGACATAAGAACGCACCAAATGACTCTCTGCTAAAAATGTACATACGATTCCATCACTGACGACATCGAGTTTCTGCTGTTCCTCACCGAATTGATTTACCTTGCCGGCTAAACCGGCTTCCGTAGTCTGTATGGCGTAACTGATGTACTTGCATCCCCGGGAGATATCGACGATCAGATGGCGCAGTGCATCCGGCACGTTGGCTTGTTCCAGCAAGTGCGCATTGAGCGAAGGACGCAGTGTGGACGGGAGTGTGTTCTTCATGAGGCAGAAAGAAGGGAACCAATGCGCACCACCATCTCTGTCACACGCATAGCGTACCCCCATTCATTGTCATACCAGCTGAGCACCTGTACCCCGCGACCATCGACGACTTTGGTGAATTGGGCATCTACGACGGAACTATGGGGGTCTGTCATGAAATCAATGCTCACGAGCTCATCATCGGAAACACGCATGATACCGTCCAACGCAGGTGTGCATGCGGCTTGCTGCAACGCTTGGTTGATGTCTGCCGCGGTACTTTCGTTCTGAATACAGAACGCCATGTACGCGCAGGAAACCGTTGGCACCGGTACGCGGAATGCCATGCCATCAAGCTTGCCTTTGAGATGTGGGAAGATGACACCGCAGGCCTTCACAGCTCCCGTCTTCGTCGGAATGATGGAGAGTGTGGCGGCGCGGGAACGACGGAGATCATTGCCCTCCTGCGGACGGTTATCCAGCAGATTCTGTGACACGGTGAAGGCATGCACCGATCCGACGAGCAGGCGATCAATGCCAAACGCCTCATCGATGGTTTTGATGACAGGCGCAATACAGTTCGTCGTACACGACGCATTGGAAACAATATCGAGATCTGTCGTGAGTGTGTCGTCATTGACGCCGAGAACGACTGTAGGCGTGTCGTCTTTCATTGGCGCAGTAACCACAACTTTTCGGCTGCCAGCTGCCAAATGACCAGCAGCAGCTTCCCGCGTCACAAAATGTCCCGTCGCCTCTACAACCACATCGACTTGCAGTTCCTTCCAGGGACACGACGCCGGTTCACGTTCACGCACCACACGAACGGTGTGCCCGTTGACAGTAAAATGTTCTCCTTCAACGGCAATAGCTGCATGACAGCGGCCATGCAAAGAATCGTGTTGCAGCAAATATGCACGTGTCCGTGCATCCGATGAAGCATTGACGGCAACCACCTGTACACTCTCCGGAAACTGCTCCAGAAATTGCCGGTGCACGTTGCGACCGATGCGACCGTATCCATTGATGGCAACGCGTAACATTGCATGAGAACTATAGCAATGTTCCCTGCAGCCGCAAGTACTCTCATTGACCGGCGATGCCGATGATAATGCCGAGGAAGCTACAGAATGCGCCGATAATCCACAGACGCATCGTCACTTTGCTCTCCCCCCAATCCAGCGCTTCCAGGTGATGGTGCAAAGGGGCTGCACGAAAGACCTTGCGCTTAAAGAAACGCTTGCTGAAGAGCTGGATGATGACAGAGAACGTCTCGAACACGAAGACCGCACCAACGAATGGCAAAACAAGCACCGTATCTGTCATAAGGGCAATCACCCCCAGCACACCGCCGAGAGCGAGTGCACCCGTATCGCCCATGAAGAACATGGCCGGAGGTACGTTGTGCCACAGGAATGCCGCAATAGCACCGACGCACACGGCGCAAAAGGCGGCAAGAACCGTCCAGCCAGAAAGGTAGGCAACAACGGAGAACGCCCCGAATGCCAGAACCAGAAGCCCGCCGGCCAACCCATCGAGGCCGTCGGTGATATTCACGGCATTGGATGTACCGACAATGATGAAGATAAAGAGGGGAACGTACCACCATCCAAGCGTTATATCGCCCCAGAAGGGTATGTGGATCTGGTCGTATCCCAGGCGAGCAGAGAACCAGTACGCACCAACGCAGCTAATCAAGAGAATACTGAGAATTTTTGGCAATACATCGAGACCGTGCTTCTTACCCCAGCCCATGATATTGAAGTAATCATCCAGTGCACCCAGCATACCCATGGATACCAGAGTGAAGAGTGGCAGGTACACCTGGCCGCGGTGCAGGAGAGAGAATTCCACAATACCCAGAAAAGACAGCATGCGGGAAAAGAGAATCGTGAACAGAATGGAACCCCAGATAAGCAAACCGCCCATGGTGGGTGTACCCCGCTTGTTGGCATGGTACGTTCGGAAGACCTGCGCATCCGAACCGTCGACGGCAGTAACACGCAGCTGTTTTCCCAGGTGGTTATGCCGCAGGAAACGGACGAACGTAGGAGTGAGCGCAAGACCAAAAACGAACGCGAAGAGCGCATAGCCCAGAATAGCCAGAAGTGAGAGATTGGGATCGGATACCGGAAGAACGACGGGCATGCGATGCAGCATACACTCCCCATGCATTCTGCACACCGGTTTTTACGATGCAGAATGCGCTTTATCTATGTCATAAAAACGCATCTGTTCGCGCTTAAACATGAGTTCTACCCGTCCTGTGGGACCGTTACGATGCTTACGAATGTAGATGTCGGTAACACCGGGCCGATCGCTGTCTTCTTCGTAGTAATCCTCCCTGTACATCATCATGACGATATCTGCATCCTGTTCAATGGAACCCGACTCACGCAGATCGGAGAGCTGCGGGATATTGCCGGGGCGGCTTTCGACAGCCCGGGAAAGTTGTGAGAGTGCGACCACGGGAATATGCAATTCACGACCAAGCTGTTTGAGTGAACGAGAAATCTCCGAAATTTCCTGTACACGGTTGCCAGCGTACTGATGGTTTCCAGTACTCATGAGTTGCAGGTAGTCCACCATGAGAATATCCAGGCCATGTTCCATCTGGAGGCGCCTGGCTTTGGTTCGTAATTCCTGCACAGTAGATGCAACAGAATCGTCAATGAAGAGATTGGCCGCATTGAGTTCATCCATGATGGGCCCAAGATTCTGAAAATCGCTGTCATCCAGCTTTCCACGCTGAAGTTTCCAGGAATCCACACCCAACATGGAAGCAAAAAGACGATCCACCAGCTGTTCCTTACTCATTTCGAGAGAGAAGATACCAACGCTCTTCTTGTACCGTATCGCCATGTTCTGCGCGACATTGAGCATAAGACTCGTCTTACCCATGCTGGGCCGCGCGGCGATGATAATTAAATCGCTGGGCTGCAGACCAGAAAGCTTCATATCCAGTGTCTTAAAGCCAGTCGGTACACCCTTGACTGAATCATCATCATCCGCCTCATGCATCTCCGCAAACTTTTCGTACCGCTGATCTAAAATATCGCGGATATGCATGAATTTATCCTTCAGGAAAATATGGAAACCTCGAAGACAGTCTTTTCCACTTCGTCGAGCAAATCCGATGTTGTCCGTTCCTGTTCGTATCCTAAACCGGCGATCTTCTGCCCAGCAGCGATGATACGGCGATGTACCGCCTTTGTTTTCACGATCTGAC
>JAAYXY010000016.1 GCA_012515645.1 Candidatus Peribacteria bacterium
AAGCGGTATTTTCCGCCCGTGAGATCCTTTATTGCCATGATTTGCACAGCATCTATGCCAAAGAGCGCATGCATGTAGGCATGTTGTGCATCTCGTATTTCCCGCGTGTAGCATTCCTCTTCTTCACGCGAGAGTATGGGTATTGTACCGATGGACGATAGGTACATGGCAACCTCACTGAATGTGCTTCCTTGTTGTTCTTGCCAATGTGCGCTCTCACTGTTTTGCATGAGTGGCGCATTGTGAACGGCGCATGTGCCAGATGCAATGGTTTGAGCGCGGATTACACGAATGCCAGCAAACCCCTGCCTCCCTGTGCAATGGATTCCATGGAATCAGGAATAGGTGGTGCCCACGGGGCAACGAGGGTGTACCCGACTGCGAGGAAACCAATGAGACACGCGATGAAAATGTGAGACTTCATATGTGGACTGTACATCTTTTGTGTACAGGTTTTTACTGAATGCTCTTGCGTATTCTGCAAATATCATCTTGAGTAATAAATGTGAACGAAATATGTCTGGTATGCTTCGTTCATGCTCCATTTCGCCCTCACATTTTGCACTGCCGTGGTGCTTTTCTGTATTCCTGCGGTGCATGCATCGGACGTTGCCCCTCCCACACGGCGGGCAATCCAGCAGGAAGCTGCATACCGCAATGCTTTGGAATCGATCCGCCGCCGAGCAGGAGATATTCAGGAGCGTCCGGAGGCGGCGGAAATTCAGGACGCCCGTTCGTTGCAGCGTGCACTGGCTCCCCCGCCGCAATCGGAGACTCCTACAGGTGCTACCAATGCCCAGCGCATGTATCGCACGCCTCTGCTCCATATTGATGAGCAACCCAGTGCCATCAGCGAAATACCTGTGGATCTGGATGCACAGGTTGCTTACCGCAACGGTATCCGATACATACGCGGGGATGCGGAGGTACAACGTGATCTTTCCTACGCGTTCATGTGGCTGAATTTCGCTCTGGCGCAGGGGCATCCGTTTGCGCGCAGCGCCCTACGGGACACGGTGCGGCACATGTCTCCGGAACAGCTGATAGAAGCGCAGGAAAGCACACGCATGCTCACGCCACATTTTTTGCCCACCACGGCGACGCGTGCCGCAGCGATACGCGATGCGCAGCGCACAAGGGATATCACGTCGCTTCTCTCCGCATTGCTGCGTTACCAGGCGAACCATGCCGGCATGTTGCCTGATGCGTTACCGGCGGATACGGCCATGGAAATCTGTCGTTCCGGAGCGCGTTCGTGCGAAGGAATGTTCAATCCCAGGCCGCTCATCCCCGATTATATTCTCGCGGTACATGCAGATCCTGCTGTGAACATCAATGATGATGGAACGGGGTATTTTGTGACGGTGAGCGAGGACGGCGCGCTCATGCTATTCGCGCTGCTGAGCGAGCAGCGCTTTGCCGCAGTTGCGCACGCACAGACGGTGCCGGGTCGCGATGCAGCCGAGCGCAGCATTCCTCTTTCGGCGGATGAAGCGCGCGGTATCGGTCGTTGGTCTTGGGGCAAATGTATCCACGTACAGGTTCGCGGTTTTAGCGCCCCCCTGCCCGTTGCATTTACCACAACATGTCTGCCGTGGTCCCCTGCTATGATCCACTGGGATTTCGGCGACGGCACGTCGGCATACGGCCTTCGAGTGCTGCGTGTCTACGATAAGCCAGGCACTTACACCGTGCGCGTGACAGCACAAGGGCTGGAGTCGCGCCATTCCGCCATGGAGATCACGGTGGAAGTTCCGTAAAGAATGTCCATTTATTTTGTGTAGAGTATTTTCAAGAACTTCCTCTTCCCCACCCGTACAATCACCTCCTTTGCCGAGGCTCCGGCGGTCATGCCCTCCTCAACTTTTGCATCAATGGAGGTCACCGGTTTGTCATTCACGCGGATGCCGCCCTGCTCCACGAG
>JAAYXY010000017.1 GCA_012515645.1 Candidatus Peribacteria bacterium
ATTCGTATTGTAGATTTTAGTAAGAGCAGTCATACCAAGGCGGAAATTAGTGCCCTCATGGAGGAGATAGCACAGGACATGCGCACTGCGGAGAATCGGAGGCTTACGGGGGAAATCGATTCTGCAACTGCGATTCTGGCGCGCGCGGAGGAACGGGCAAAACAGGTGATCAATAATCAACAGGGTTACTATCGCGAAGAAGCACTCGCGGTGCTGGCGCGCATACAGACGCAAAAAGAGGAAATCCACAACATTACCCGCTTGTCGCCTACGGTTGCTGCGGATCTGGCTGGGGTGAATTCTGCTATTACAGCGCAGGGATTAATTGGTCTGAGCTACGACGAATTCCTCGTCTACGATCGGCAGGACATATACCGCGTTATCCACAATAGTGTGGATAGCCCCCATCGCATTGGCGAAGAGGAACTCATCTTGCATGGAGTGGATTTTCCGCGGTACCAGACAACCGTGTACCAAATGACAGGGAACAACATCGTCGAAATGATCGCCGATCAGCCAGTAAGCATGAAAACCGAAGATACCGCCGGCTGGATTACAGGGGCAGCTCTGGAAGCATACCTGCGTTACCTTTATATCCTCTCCCCGGAGAATAATCAGATCTACAAATACGAGCGCCTGAGCAATCGATACACTGCTCCCGTGGAGTATAATATCAATGGACAACTGGAGGGTGGATTGGATATAGCAATCGATGGCAATGTGTATGTGCTCAAGGAAGGAGGAGAGGTAGTCAAACTGCTTCGTGGAGAAGTGCAACCATTCATTATACGCAATGCGCCCGAAGATATGCTGAAGACGGCGACCAAGATGTTTAAGGTCGCAAACAGCAAATTCTATTTCTTAGACCCGGTACGATCGCGCATTATTATTGTGACAGATGGCGGCGAGAGCGGAGAATCGGCGTATGAACGGCAATACATACTCGAGGGAGACACTATTGGTACTCTACAGGACATATACGTAGATCCCGATGAAGCGCGCCTCTATGTGCTCGACGAAAAACGCATATACCGAATCGATCTCTAGACCGCAGTTCATCTATGATGCGCCCATGGGGCGCATTCTAGTTTTCGGCACATTCGATGGTCTCCATCCTGGTCACATGTATTTTTTGCAGCAGGCGCAGGCACTTGGTGCGTTACATGTGGTGGTTGCGCACGACGAAACAGTCAAGAAAGTCAAAAACCATCCGCCGCAACATACCCAGAGCGAACGTTGCAGAGTACTACAAAAAAAATTTCCAGATGCAGTGGTCATGCCGGGTGGTACGAGCGGATACCTTCTACCAGTCCAACATATCAGTCCCGATCTGGTATGTCTGGGCTATGACCAGTCCTTGCCCCCCGGTGTAACGGCAGACATGATTCCATGTCCGATGAGGCGTTTGCTGCCGATGCAGCCGGAACGGTACAAAAGCAGTCTGATGCGCGATGGGCGCCCCGGATCTCATTGTAAAAATAGGGCAAATGAGGTATAGTATTGCTGTAACACCAACATGTAACCATGTCCTTACATAATCATTCTGCGCTCTGGAAACAGTTTCTTGGTGCCACAATAGGGGGTTCTATAGCTCTTGCTCTCTATGGTGTGTATTCCTTTGCATCGCCGCATGTGGCATCCCTGGCTGCGGTGCTCGTCACGCCACAGGCGCGCATTGGCATTGATGCCAGTGCAGTGCGTACAGCTGAAACCGGAATATCAGAGCAAGAGCTCCTGCGTATCGCAAGCCGTGCACAGCAAATTGCGCAACAGTCCGGGGGCGTATCGCCGGATGTACAAAGTGTGCCGGTAGGTGAAGAGCAGATAGCCACGATCGTTCCCCATCCTGTTGTGGTACAAGAATCCAAGGGGCAGCCGATAGAAAACACGCACATAGCTACGGCAACTGCCAACGCATGGCATGCGGATTCTGTAAGCGCGATACAGGAGCCGGTATTCTATGCGCAGGGTAGTCAATTGGCGAGTGCCGGTCTTGGCCTCTGGATCGCAATCCTTGGTGCTGTAGCAGGCGCTGCTCTCTGTCTGCGCAGGCGCATCGCAGCATGTGTGTTGCAGAACATCTTGCGGTAGAATACAGAACAATGCTCTTCCTAGAATTTCCGCTGTTCTCAGCATTCCTGCTTTTTGTGCTGGGCCTGTGCTTCGGCAGTTTTAGCAATGTCATTATTGCGAGGGTCCCACGTGGCGAAGGCATAACAGGCCGGTCACATTGCATGTTCTGCAAGGCAAAATTGCATGCACACGAATTGGTTCCCGTGCTGAGCTTTCTAGTACAGGCAGGCAGGTGCCGTACCTGCAAAGAACGCATTGCCTGGCGGTATCCCCTCATTGAACTCGGTGGAGCAACACTTTTCATTGCAGCGGCAATAATGACGGGAACATTTGTCGAAGCATTACTGTTGGGGGTTGCACTCTGGCTTCTTGGAACTATTAGCCTCATTGATATGCAGATGCAACGCATACCAGATGCGCTTAATATCCCTTTTTTCCTCATCGCTGCCTTATACCATATCCTCTTTGTCGTACCGATTGATATTATTGCTCCACTCATCGGAGTGCTCTTTTTTGGTGCACAATGGTTGGTGAGCGGCGGACGTTGGATCGGTTCGGGAGACATTATTCTCATCGCGGGTATAGGTTTGCTGGCTGGGTCGTGGCCACTCATGCTCATTACACTCCTCTGTGCGTATGGCATGGGTGCATTGGTGGCAGCAGGACTGTTACTGCAAGGAAAAAAGAAACGGAACGATACACTGGCGTTTGCCCCTTTTCTTGCTGCGGGTCTTTTGGTTGCACTCCTTGCGGGACCGCGCTTTCTCCAGGTATTCATGTACACATAAAAACAGGGCTTTCGCCCGCATATGTGGGCAAAAGCCCGGTGGAAATCAACGTCGCATATTTATCACGCGGCAGTTGCCGGCGCCGCTTCCATGTAAGGTGGAAAGGAATGCTATGTTGACTAGGACAGAGTACTCATTTTTTCATATTTGTCAATAGCATAGAAAGAGCACACAATGGCGAGTATGAAAGTGGTGGCACAGAACAGGCGCGCACGCTACGACTACGAAATCGTGGATACCGTGGAAGCCGGGATAATGCTCACTGGTCAGGAGGTGAAATCCTGCCGCATGGGTAATGTGAATCTGGGCGGAGCGTACGTATCACTACTCACCGGCGATCCGATTCTGAAAAACGCGAACATCGCGCCATACGCGTTTGCATCTGGACAGACAGAGTATGAACCCGGTCGTGATCGTCGGCTCCTTCTAAAGAAGAGTGAAGTGCGCAAGCTCCAGGCGGCTCTTGCAGAGCAGGGTGTGAGTTTAGTTCCGTTGGAGGTACGCGCCGGCAGGCACATCAAAGTAGTACTGGGTCTTGGTAAGGGCCGCAAACGCATTGATAAGCGTCAGCGTATCAAAGAACGGGATATGAAGAGAAAGATACAAAAGGGGCAGGAATACTGACGGAGAGGATCGACGCAGAGCCATAATCTCACTATTCTCTTATCGTATGAGTCTTCTTCCTCCACAGATTACCCGTGCGATCGAGGAGTTTTCCAAGCTGCCGGGGATAGGACCAAAATCCGCTGAGCGCTTGACGTTCCATCTTCTGCGCAGCTCAAAAGCATCGCCGGAAGGTTTGGGTGGAGCGCTTACAGGGTTAAAGGCGGAATTGCGCTATTGTACTGTGTGCCAGATGGTCACACTGCAGGATATGTGCTCCATTTGCAGCGATCCGTCGCGCGATCACGGCACAATCCTCGTGGTAGAAAACCCGCTCGATGTCATTGCATTTGAGCGTACATCGTATCGGGGGACATATCATGTGTTGCACGGCGTTCTCTCGCCGATCGATGGCATGGGACCGGAGCAGTTGCGGTTGCATGAGCTCATAGAGCGATGCAAGAAAGGCAATGTACAGGAAGTGATTGTTGCCACGAATCCCAATATAGAAGGTGAAGCTACTGCAAGTTATATCCGCCAACACTTACATGGCGTCATCGAGCAAGTAACGCGGTTAGCGCACGGACTTCCCATGGGTGCGGATATAGAATTTGCCGACCAGGTAACACTGCGTGAGGCGTTGGCGGGTCGCAGGCAACTAGGATAACGCGGACGAATTCTTAGTGCCTAAATCCTCGCACTCCTGTAAACACCATCGGAATCCCAAGCTCGTTCGCTTTGGCAATCACATCGCTATCGCGCACAGATCCACCCGGTTGGATAATGGCAGAGATACCATGCTTATGTGCTTCTTCTATACTATCTGGGAATGGGAAGAATGCATCGCTGGCCATAACGGCATCCCGGGCTCGTTCGCCCGCCCGCCGTGCGGCGATGATAGTGGCATCTATGCGACTCGTTTGTCCGGCGCCGATACCCACAGACACCTTCTCTTTCGCAAAGACGATTGCATTGGATTTCGCATGCTTTACGACACGCCATGCAAAAAGCAAATCGGAAATCTGATCGCGCGACGGCTTGCACGTTGTGGCAACGGTCAGATTTTCCTCGGTGACGGAGCGTGCGTCATTGTTCTGTACCAGCATGCCTCCCAGGGCGGTGCGGTACAGGACGGTATCTGCAGTGCGGACGTCGCAGGGATAAGCGATGGCACGCAGTTTGGGGCGCTTGCGCAACAGTTCCAGTGCTTCTGGATCGTATGAAGGTGCGATGAGCAGTTCCGCAAAAATCTTCTGCTGAATAATCTTTTCAATGACAGCCGGAGGGCATGGTCGGTTGAGCGCGATGATGACACCAAACGCAGAGAGTTTATCTGTGTCGTAACTACGCTGGAACGCTTCGGTAATATCCTGATGGCTGGCTATCCCACTGGGGTTCGCATGTTTAATGCATGCTGCTGTAGGTTCCTCAAAATCGCACACAAGGTTCCATGCTCCGTCGGCATCC
>JAAYXY010000018.1 GCA_012515645.1 Candidatus Peribacteria bacterium
AACCCGCATTGCTCTACGCTTCCACGAACAAAGTGTACGGCGGGCTGGAGCACATGGCAGTGGAAGAGAAGGAGAAGCGATACGCGTTTGCGGGAGGCGTACAGGGCGTTCCAGAAACGGTGCCACTGGATTTTCATTCGCCCTACGGCTGCTCCAAGGGGGCCGCAGACCAGTACGTGCGCGATTACGCACGATTATATGACCTAAAAACAGTGGTATTCCGGCAATCCTGCATTTACGGACCGCATCAAATGGGCATAGAAGACCAAGGATGGGTTGCCTGGTTCCTCATCGCTGGCTTGTTCAAGCACCCAGTACAGATTTATGGGAACGGCAAACAGGTGCGTGACCTGCTGTACGTAGACGATCTGGTATCATGCTACGAACGGGCGATCGAGAAGATCGATACGGTGAGCGGGCACATATTCAACCTGGGCGGCGGGCACAGGAATACGCTTTCCCTGATTGAGTTTTTAGATCTGCTGAAACAGGAGCATGGTATAGAACTCTCATACACATTTGCGGAGACGCGCCCCGGCGACCAGCCAATCTTTATCAGCGACAATACGGCTGCGATGCAAACGTTGAGGTGGCAACCGCAAACAGATGTGCGCAGCGGCATTGGGAATCTGGTGGCATGGCTCAAAAATACAAAAAATGATCTGGCAGCATTCTATGAGTAGCACCGTAAAGCGCAGATGTTAGAGCGATACAGGATGCCGCCCCTGCTGAGCAATGATCACCGGATCAAATACACTCTTTAAATCATAGAAAACACCACCTTCTTTTGCGAGCCTGCTGCAGCGCAATGCACCCATATCTTTGTACTGCCTATGCGGCACCAAAAGGCACACAGCATCGTAGAGGCCTTCTTCCAGCGCACCCTGCGCAAAACCGTTCCGCGTCGCCTCATCGGGCACCAACGGATCGTGCGCCTCCACAGTGTGCCCATGAGCAATGAGCGCGCGGATCACATCGCCGGATTTGCTGTTGCGCGTATCGGGGACGTTCTCTTTAAACGTGAGCCCCAGAACTAAAATACGGGAAGGCTCGCGAGAGAGGGCTGTATGGATTTGCCCGGCAACAAATGCACCCATACCATCGTTCACGCTGCGTCCCGCGGCGATCACCTGGGTATCCATATGCAGCTGGCGCGCTTTTTCCACCAGGTAGTACGGGTCTACGCCAATGCAATGACCTCCTACGAGCCCGGGCTCAAACGGCAAAAAGTTCCATTTGGTTGCTGCGGCAGCCAAAACTTCTTTGGTAGAGATGCCTATGGCATTGCAGAGCATGGCGATTTCATTGATGAATGCAATATTCAGGTCGCGCTGCGCGTTTTCGATCGCCTTCGCCATCTCCGCTATGCGGATGCTGGATGCGCAGTGCACACCGGCTTCTATGATGTCTCCATACAAATCGCAGAGCACCTGCAACGTTCGCTCGTCCTGCCCGGAGACGATTTTGAGTATTTTGGTAACGGTGTGTTCCTTGTCCCCGGGATTGATGCGTTCGGGCGAGTAGCCGAGTGTAAAATCTTGGCCGCACTGCATGCCGGAAGATTCCTCCAGAATCCGGCCGCAGATTTCTTCCGTTGTCCCGGGGTAGACGGTGGATTCAAACACGACGATCGCCCCCTGCTTCATGTACGAGCCCACGGTCTCCGTTCCTTTTTTGAGGATGGTGATATCGGGTTTGTTCTGAGCGTCAATGGGGGTGGGCAGCGCCACGATGATGATATCGGCTGTACCAATGACAGCAGGATCGCTGCGGAGGTTCCATTGAGCCGAGGCCAGTTGCTCCATCGTCAGCTCGCCTGTGCGGTCGGTGCCGCTCTGAAGCTCCTCTATGCGCTGCGCATCTATGTCGTACCCGATGGTGGCGTACCCCTTTGCGGCAAATGCATGCGCAAGCGGGAGGCCGACGTAACCGAGACCTACGATACAGAGAACGGGCTTCTGCGATGGCATGCGCAGAGTGTACGTGCGCAACGCCTCGCATAAAAGAGGCGACGGGAGAATTTTTGTTCTATCCTAGGCATATGAAACGACTCTTTTTTGGTCGTACGCAGAGTGCGCGCTTGCAGTTCTTCCGGTACCTCTTCGTTGGCGGATCCTCCGCGGTGCTGCACATCATGATCTTTACGATCCTGCTGGAGGCCATGCAAATGCACTACCTGCTGGCAAATTTCTTCGCGTTCATCGGCGGCGTATCGTGGAATTACGGATTTGGCATCCTGTGGGTATTCACCAGCAAGCACCGACGCAGGGTGGAATGCGGCATGGTCTTCGCTATTTCGTTCCTTGGCCTCCTGTGGAACCAACTGCTGCTGTACCTCTTTGTAGAATACGCCCACCTGCAGCCGCTGCTCGCAAACATCATCGCCATCTGGATCGTGCTCTTCTGGAACTTTGGGATGCGGAAGAAATTTGTGTTCTGCTAAAAAATTTGCCTTGGTTAATAAAAAGATGAAACTATAATGTTGCTAGATATGAAAGCAAGAAAGATCCGCATTGGAATCATCGGTCTCGGAAGAATTGCTCCTCAGCATTTTGATGTCGCTATTAGAGGCAACAATGAATTCGAACTTGTAGCGGTATGTGATATCCAACAAGATAAACTGGAACGCATAGCATCCGAGCAACAAGTGACTGCTTATAGTGATTATCAACAGCTTATTAATGATCCGAATGTTGATGTTGTAACAATTTGCACACCTAACCATCTTCACCTCCCCATGGCAAAAGAGGTGGCTGCCGCAGGCAAACACTGCATTCTAGAAAAGCCAGTCACACAAACCTTGCAAGAAACCACAGAACTCATTGAATTATTCCACAGTGCCCACTGCATGCTTTTTCCTGTTTTACAAGTACGCTTTAGCCCAACAGTAAAAACCTTGAAGGATCTCATGGACACGAGGGGGCTCGGCACGCTTGTGTCTGCGGCAATGGTTATACGATGGACGCGCCCTCAGAAGTACTATGACGAGAGCAAATGGAGGGGTTCTCATGCACTCGATGGCGGCAGTTTGTTGAGTCAGGCAATACATTACCTAGATATTATGCAATATGTACTTGGCAAACCAAGAGACATCTACGCCAGTATCAAAACAATGACTTTGGACATTGAAACCGAAGATACCGCACATGCCCTCTTCGAATATGAATCTGGACTTGCCGTCACATTCGAATTTACTGTGGCCACATATCCGCATAATCTAGAGTGCTCCTTGACACTTATTGGAT
>JAAYXY010000019.1 GCA_012515645.1 Candidatus Peribacteria bacterium
AGCAGGCCGATGACAGCGATGAGCAGCAACGATGCGCTACGGCTGCGGAACAAAAACAGAATCCCGAGGTTTGGTTTTGGTTCTATGCTCCATACCACATTAAGCGCATGGCGCACCGCATTCATGAGTCCTGTAGCCGCCATGAGAAGCAGCAGCACGCCCAGTACCGTGCTCAGCGTGAACGAGAAGGAGATATTCGGAGCATCCAGGGCGCGCTGCAAAAATGTAGTTGCGTCCCTGCCAACAAGGAGCTGGACGCGGTCCAGTATGGCTTGCTGCGCGGCATGTGCACTAAAGAAGATGCTTGCCATTGCAATGCTAATGAGCAGCAGCGGTCCCAGCGCGAAGACGGCGTAGTAGGCGATAGCGGCGGCGAGAAGCGGCGCTCTGTCCGCCTGCCACGCGTGTAACCCGTTCTTCAGAACGGTAAGAGGCCATCCGTACATCCTTCCTCGTGCCATGATGTCATGGTAGCACGGTCGCAGGTGTTTGCGCACTTCGCCTCCGAAAACTTTTTGTCTTTGGTAAGGCATATATTCGATGTATCCATACTTCCGGGTTGCAGAGAGTTTCTTCAGGAGAATGCTTCGCTACAGTACGGCTAATGTCGGTACACTCTCCCGTAGAACAAGCTACGAAATCTCTTCCGCAGCAGCAGTCCTCCGATCGGGAGGTAGCTCTGCTTTTGGATGGGTGGAAGCAGGAGGTGTGGCATCGGCTCTTCGAAGCATTCAATTACGATTACCGATGGAACATGCCTGAACAACGGCGCGAACTTGTGATGATGCTGGTGGCTGCATGCAACAGCGAGCCACCGGAATTAACGGAAATCGCCGCTACAGAGCGACGGCGACTCATGGAAGCAGTCAGATATGCGCCTCCGTCCGACTTTATGCAGCCGCGGCCGGTCATTGCATTCTTAGACAGAGTATTTACACCCATGCTCGCTGATACGAATCATGTGCAGAATGACGTTGCACAGCATGGGCAATCGTCCTAATGTGCTGCACTTTTCCTCTTTTCCCCAGTATCCATGAATACTCCTAGTACATTGCCTCCGCACATCAACAGGCACGTCGTCATCACAGGCATAGTGCAGACTGAAGCAGTCCGTCTTGGCTCCAATCCTGCGGATCGGTTATCGACAGAGGATGTGCATCGTATTGGGCAGGAGATTGCCGACGAACTGGATGGCAACAACGTGGAAATGGCGCATGTACATGCTCTCGTGCGTGCGAAGGTGGATCTTGCCCTGCAGGAACGCAAAGCGGCCGTTGCACAGCATTAGAGCTCCGGCGTTTTCTGGTGCCAGTCTGTGGATTGCTCATATGCGTAACCAGCCTGTAGCAGTGTAGTTTCTCCCCACTGCGGTCCGGTGAGTTGCAGCCCGATTGGCAGATTCTCTTTCGAGAATCCGCAGGGAATCGAGAGGGCGGGAACGCCGGCCAATGGCTGGGAGACAGTGAAAATATCTTCCAGGTAGAGTGCGAGCGGGTCGTTCTCATGCGCGCCGATCTTAAACGCCGGAGTCGGCGAGACAGGCGAAAGAATCACATCAACATTTTTAAATGCTTCATCGAAATCATGTTTGATGAGTGCTCGCACTCTCTGTGCTTGCCGATAGTATGCATCGAAATACCCGGCGGAGAGCGCGTAGGTTCCCAGCATGATGCGCCGCTTCACCTCGTCTCCAAATCCGGCTGAGCGCGTCTGAAAGTAGTAGTCGATTAAATCCTTTGCCTCCCCCTCGGAATGCCCGTAGCGGATGCCGTCATACCGTGCCATATTGGAACTCACTTCCGAAGGCACAATGATGTAGTACGTCGCAATGGCGTACTGCGTATGCGGCAGAGAAATGTCTGTAACGGTTGCACCGAGGCTCGTAAACACATCCGCTGCAACACGAATAGCTGCCTCTACTTCCGGGTCGATGCCTTCGATAAAATACTCTTTCGGTAGTCCTATCTTCATGCCTTTTATGCCTTCTTTTAGGGCTGAAACGTAATCGGGCACCTCTCGGTCAGATGTCGTTGCATCCAGGGGGTCATTCCCTGCGATTGCAGAGAGGAGCAATGCATAGTCTTCCACGTTCCGGGTAAGGCCGCCGATGGTATCGAGCGAGCTTGCCATGCTCATCACGCCGTAGCGGCTGGTGCGTCCATAGGTCACGCGCATGCCCGTGCATCCGCAGAACCCCGCAGGTTGCCTGATGGACCCCCCGGTATCGGTGCCCAATGCGAAAAGGCACTCATGCGCGGCAACGGCCGCAGCCGATCCGCCGGAGGAACCGCCGGCAACGCGCGCGGTATCCCACGGGCAGCAGCTCACGCCATAACACGAACTCTCCGTGCTCGCCCCCTGTGTAAACTCATCCGTATTGGTCTTGCCTAGGCTGATGGCACCTGCCGCTTTTAGGCGTGTGGTAGTAGTGGAATCAAAAGGGGCGACGTAGTCTTTGGAACGCAGGACATTGGAACATGCAGTTGTTTTGACGCCCTTTTCGCAGAACACATCCTTCGCAAGGTACGGAATGCCGGTGAGCGGATGATCGAATATTCCTGCATCATCAATTTCTTTCGCGCAGGCGAGTGCTTCCTCAAAATTGCGGTGAACGACAGCATTGATTTTCGAATCCACTTGTTCAATGCGGTCAATGCATGACTGGACCAGTTCAACAGAACTGATCGCTTTTTTCTTCAATTTCTCATGTGCCTGTGTGATGGTAAACGATGAGAGATTATCCATGTGCGGACGGGGTCTTAATCTGTCTGTTTACA
>JAAYXY010000020.1 GCA_012515645.1 Candidatus Peribacteria bacterium
AATTTGCTCCTGCAGATCGTGCAGAATATCTTTGGCGAAACGCATGATCCTGTGGGGCGCAGGCGGTCTACGCACGTCCAGATCCTCTACGCTTTCCGCCCACTGCGCCTGCACATTTTCCCATGCGTCTTCCGTGCAGAGCCTGCGATGCGCAACGCGCAACGCCGCATCGATATCCGCATTGCGTTGCCGCGCATGGACCAAGCTTGCCGCCACCAAACGGAGGGCATGGTAGTACTGATAGTAATACTGCTGATACGTTTCGTATTCACGCAATGCCGTATGGGATTCGATGTACTGCTTCTGCTCTCCCGGCGATACCAGGGTATTGCGCACCTCATTGGAACATGCTGCGGCCAGTGACTTCAGGGCATCGCGCACGGTTTCTTCGTTCAGCATGCGTCTGCAGTACGCCATGTGTTGGCACACATCATGGATCACGGTGTCCAAATCTGTAATTTCGCGCAGATGGAAGGTTTCTTCTTTCATAAAGGGAACCATGCTACATGGATTCCCGGTTCACTCAACCCTATACTGCTTCTATGTTCCTGGACGAAGCCACCATCGACATCCTCGGCGGGCACGGCGGACGCGGCTGCGTGAGCTGGCGCCGGGAGAAGTACATTCCCAAGGGAGGACCGAATGGCGGGAACGGTGGTAAGGGCGGCGATGTGTACCTCATTGCAGACGAGAACACCGATACTCTGAGTCATTTTGCCTCCAAAAAGCGTTTCGAAGCGCAGAAAGGGCATTTTGGCATGGGACAGAACCGCAACGGTAAACAGGGTGAAGACCTGTGGCTCCCCGTGCCCCCAGGCACGTCGGTGCGCGACACAGCCACCGGGGAACTAATCGCTGACCTGCGCGAACACGGCGAACAGGTTCTGGTGGCACGGGGCGGTCGGGGTGGCTACGGCAACGCGCACTTCAAAAGTTCTGTGCGCCAGCGACCGGATTTCGCCGAACTGGGCGAACCCGGGCAGCAGCGTATTCTGCGATTGGACCTCAAGCTTGTGGCGGACGTCGGCATCATCGGGTACCCCAGCGTGGGCAAATCCACGCTGATTTCGGTTATTAGTGCCGCACGACCCAAAATCGCGGAGTATCCCTTTACGACGATCGTGCCCAATCTTGGCGTCGTACACGTCGATGACCGCCAATTCACCGTCTGCGACGTCCCCGGACTCATTGAGGGCGCCAGCGAGGGTAAGGGACTCGGAGACCGGTTCCTGCGGCACATTGAGCGCTGCGGCTTGCTCGTGCACCTTCTGGACCTCAGCCATGCACTGCAGGCAGACGGCACATTGGACCCGACTCCCCTGCTGGAAGAGTACCGTGGCATCCGCCGCGAACTGCAGACGTTCTCCCCCACTCTCGCAGAGAAACGGGAACTCATCGTCCTCAATAAAATCGACCTGACCATGCAGGATCTGGCGCCGATTCGCGATGCGTTCCATAGCGCCGGTCTGGAGCTGCACGCCAGTATTTCTGCAGCAACGCACAATGGCACCGATGCGCTCCTGCGAACACTGCTCCCCCTGGTACTAGCAGAACGCGCACGGCGCCAACAGGAAGAGAGTGCGCGACAAGCAGAACTCCCCGTACTCACACCGGGCACGGATGATACACGTATGGGATCGTTCCGGATTGTGCGTAACGACGATGGCAGCTTGACGGTGCAGGGCAAGCGTCTGGAGCAGCTGGTGCAAATGACGGACGAGTCTTCCGAGGGCGCGCTCCAGCGGTTCCGCGATATTGTCGAACGCACCGGCCTCAAGCGCGCGCTGCAGCGCGCAGGCATGCAGAAAGACACTCCCGTATACATCGGTGCCATCCGGATTGATGCCTACATGTAACCTACAGCACCACTCCCCACGCTACCTGGAGCTCGACATGCTGCGGGGTATCGCCGTGCTCCTGATGATCGTGTACCACGCACTCTTCGATCTGGAGTACTTCTTTGACATCGCGGTTCCCGGCGGGCTGGATGCGTGGACCATGCTGTCGCGCATCACCGCAACACTCTTTCTGCTCACCGTTGGTATTGTATCCGCCATTTCATGGGAGCACACACCTTCGGAACGGCGCTGGCCAAAATCTCTGCGCCGCGCCGCGCTTCTCCTTGCCGCAGGCATGGCGGTCTCGCTGGCAACGCGGATTGCCATTCCCCATGCACCCGTGTACTTCGGCATCCTGCACCTCATCGGCTTGAGCGCGCTGCTGCAACCGATGTTCCATCCTCTGGGTGCATGGAATGCCCTTGCAGGCATCGTCGCCCTCTCTATTCCTACGACTGCCGGATCTTGGTCCACGCTGCCGTTCGGGTTTCCGCCCTCCGGTCTGGCAAGCGTGGATTACTATCCCCTGCTCCCCTGGTTCGGCATCGTGCTCATCGGCATGGCTGCGGGGCATGCGCTGTACGTGCCCTCGCGGCATTGGCTCCTGCATATCTGCACATACATCCAGTATCCGCATTGGCTGCTCTGGTGCGGCAGGCATGCGCTCTTTCTGTATTTTGTTCACCAGCCGGTGCTGCTTGGCATGCTCACCCTGGTGCGAGCCGTATGGCGTGCGAGATGAAGCAAGAACGAGCGTTAGTGTTGCTCCAATCCATCGCCGTCTACCAGATCTGCCAACCACAGAATGTGGTATACACAGTGCGCCACCTCTTCGCGCACCGTGAGAATCAGTACCGTCCCCCGCATGCGCAGCGCTTGTACATTCTCCAGATTTTGGAGTTCTTGCATCTGTTCAACCGCTCTCGCCCGACTTCCCAGATCGATTGTTGCAATCTCCACCGTGGTGGGTATGGTTTCGCGATCTGGCATGGGCGATAACAAGAGAAAGGACGAGAAAGGATGAATTTTCCCATCGTGCTATTCTTCTGTCAAAAGAAATCACTCCCGTTACCGATGCGCAATTCTGGTGGCCCAGGCCAGGATCGAACTGGCGACACCTCGCTCTTCAGGCGAGTGCTCTACCAACTGAGCTACCGGGCCACTGCACGAGAGTATACAAAAAGTATTTGGCATATGTACACTGTTCCTGGAAAATTATGGTATTGGGGCTGTAGCTCAGTTGGTTAGAGCGTCTGGTTCGCAATCAGAAGGTCGGGGGTTCGACTCCCCCCAGCTCCACCATTACGTGTCTGTGTAAAGAGACCCGACACTTTGACCAATAGGTACGAAATTTTTAAGACCCGAGTGGTTCGACTCTCTTTAGGTTCCGGGCGAATTCAATTCAAAACAATCAAGCACGTGCCAATCAAAATGGTGCATGGAATCTCTATCGCTATGAGCATGAATCAGCCCGTTGTAACTTGCGATGTTACGCTTATTTACACGCCGCAATGCCCGATGCCAAACACGCGCCTGTAAATGGCGTTTCTGAGGATAGAGCCAGCAGCCGAGAAACTTTGCACCTTTCATGCATGGGAAAATAACGTCATTACGACTGTGCAGATGCAACGATAGCTTTTCACGCAAAAATTCCTCGGCACGTTCACGGTACTCAATGGCAGCATCCCGATCATCAGTAAACAGCATGAAATCATCACCATAGCGCAGATAATGCTTTGAACGGAGTGTATGAACAGCATACCTATCGAATTCATGCATGTAGATGTTTGCGAAAATCTGACTTGTTACATTCCCGATGGCTATACCTCTACCGAGCACCAATCGCTCTCTCTCTCTCTCAAAACGCGCACTATCATTTCCTCGATAACTGGCAATTACTTCCTTCAGTAGCCATAGGGCTTTCGGGTCTTCGATTCGCCTATTTGCAAGCGCAAGCAATGTGCGCTGATTAACGGAGTCGAAGAACTTTTGCACATCACCCCGCCAGAAATATCCGTTGCGGTTCTGTGTCAGGAAGTACTGTGTACGCTCAATGGCTCCGAGCAATCCTTTTTCTTTACGACATGACCACACATCATAGAGAAATGTTTTGTCATAGACTGTTACGAGATACTCATACAGCAAGCGATGCACAAAGCGGTCACGGATACTGGCAACGGCAATATCCCTACTCTTGGTATCGTTCACAGAGAAAGAGCGGTATGTGCCATGTTTGTAGGTCTGGTTATTAAGTTCCTGTTCCAGTGTTCTGAGGTTTGCTTCCAAGTGGAATCGAAAATGTTCCAGTTCTGCCGTGTGCTTTTTTCCCTGTATAAAGCGCGTGAAGCAATGCCAGAGAACGGGTAAACTGTAGTCAATGGACACACTTCCCATCATCAACCAGACATACGATCTCTTCAAGCAGGTTGTGCAGATCAGCGATAGCCTAAACAAGCGCTGGCGCTTCTCTCTCGGCAAGAGCATCGAGGATAGCATTCTGAGTCTCCTGTCTGAACTCATCATGGCAAAGAACGCGCCAAAGCCACTCAAGGCGGGGTATCTCATAAAAGCATGCGCCCACCAAGAGACTTGTATGTTAAAACTGCGCCTCTGCCTAGAACTGAAGCTCGTGAATGAGACAAAGGTATTCCAAGCGCAATCCACCACAGAGGAAGTGGGACGGCAGATAGGAGGATGGCTGAAATCCGTGCAGAGCAAATGAACCCCTAGCGCACCCCGCCAGCCCTGATTGTCATTGTGATTGTGGGCATTGTTCACGTTCACGTTCGCATCACCATTGTTGCGATTGGCGTAAGGGGCGTTACCGAATGAATGATGGAGCAGTATTTCTCAGCAGCACAGTCGCAACCAGTACCGCATGCGGTAGCAAGTCCCACTCAACTATGGGTTCAAGAGCTTGAAGATGATCCTTCAGGCTTCTTGTTGCATTCAAAGCCTGTAGAGGAAAGATCATGGTACGGTAGCCCCGTACCAGGCGGCTACGCCTTGGTGCGGGGTGGCTATTCACCGCTTGGGAAGGATAGTAGCCGAAAAAAATTTGTAGCGGAAGACCGCCTAACGGCGGTCTAAAGGACAAAAGAAAAGAGAAGGACAAAGGCTAAAGCCTAAGATTTAGACCCATAGCGCACCCCGCCAGCCCCGAAAGTCACCGTGATTGCGGGCATTGAACACGCGCACGCACGCACCACCACTGTAGCGACTGGCGCAAGGGGCGCCACCGCGCTCACGTTCCTCTGGTGTGGCTTGAATGTAATCGTAGCAATATTGATCAGTATCTGGGAACTCCACCATGTGCGCCTTTGCAATGTCTCCCTCCATGAGAGGAACACCTATCTTCTGCGATTGTGTTACAGCATTACCATTGCAGTTCTCTCTACCTACCTGTCTCTCTGCTTTTCTATCGTAGACACAGTTTGCACGCTCAGAAAGTGTTTGACCGAAAGTCTCTGCAATGCAGTACCGTCCGCCTTCTTCACAGACAACCGCAGGGCGTGAGCCTGCTTGTACCATCCTGTAGACAGCTTTGAGTTGTTCTTCGTTCTCTGTTGCTCGGAGTTTTGCCTCGACTGCTGCAAAGTCCATACCTTCCTGTACTCTGTACCCTGCTTTTCGTGTCTCATCTGCACCTTTATCAAATTCTGCCTTCAGCGCATTGATCGCTCCATCAGCCATTGCAGGAGTGAGTTCAAGAGCATCTGGTTGAACAGCATCTCCAAGCAGTTCATCCATTAGTTCACGTCTTTCTGTTTGAATTCTTGCAAGTTCTGCCTGAGCCTCTCCAAGTGCTTCTACAGCAGCACGTTCCTGTTCATCAAGATTAGATAGTTCATCTCTAATCTCATCTCTGCGCTCATCGGAGATCGCAGGAGTGGCGGTAGCCTCATCAGCAACTTTTTCTTCGGCAACAGCTTTCATAGAAAATATGGGTAATGTTAAGGTAAACATACATATGTTTGGATATGTGTCAAGCGACTCCGGGCTCAAATTACGTCATAAATTAAGCGCAGTTTCTGACCCTTTTTGTTGACTGTTACAGTCCGAGACCCGACTCATCACCTAGACCAGGAGATACAAAATTCTGGAGACCCGAGTGGTTCGAATCGATTCACCTCCACCACATGACCCCATTTCCTGGTCTCTTGTACACTTTGCATAACGCGGCCTTTTCGTGTTTTCGCTAGACAAAAAACAGTCCTTTCCCTATGATGCGCGCACTTTTTTCACCCCCGTCTTTATGGTTGATAAAATCAAGTCCATTACAGGAACTAACCCGTGGTTCGGTGTATCGATGATCCTCGTCGGTATCATCATTGGCTACGGTTTTGCTCATACGACTGCCAATGTACCGCTGGGAGGCACCGCCATCGATCCGACCGTTGTCGATGATCCTGCTCCCGAGCCTACACCCACTGCGGAAGAACGGTTCCCTGAGGTGGAAAACGTCGTAGCTGTTACGGACGATGACAACCGCTTCGGTGATGCGAATGCAACGGTGTCCATTATTGAATACTCGGACTTCGAATGCCCGTTCTGCACGCGGAACCATGCCACCATGAAGGAACTCATGGAAACCGAAGATGATATCAACTGGGTGTACAGGCATTTCCCACTGGGATTCCATGCCAATGCGCAGAAAGCGGCGGAGGCCAGCGAGTGTGCAGCCGACCAGGGCAAATTCTGGGAGTATTCCGATCTGCTCTTCGATGAAGGTGCAGAAATTGCCAATCTTGCAGTACATGC
>JAAYXY010000021.1 GCA_012515645.1 Candidatus Peribacteria bacterium
CACGGGATGATGCGCGTAATCATCGTACACGGGGATACCCCGCCACTCCCCTTTATACTCCAGACGCCGCGCTGAGCCGCGATACGCGCGCAGTGCCGATGCAACGGTATCGGGAGCAATGCCGCAGTGATCGGCAAGCGCCAGTACAAGTTGGGCGTTGCGTTGCATGTGTACACCCGGCACGGCGAGCTGCGGCAGCGCAAACGTATCGGCGTCCACAAACCTGCGACCGCTCTCCTGCGCAAGGCGGCTGCAATCGGCGTCTCCACTGTGCGTGATGACCGTGCCATCGTTGGGCAGCAAACGCAGGAAGTCCAAAAATGCATTCTGGTACTCCTGCAGGGAACCAAAGGCGTCAAAATGGTCTCCGTCAACATTCGTCATGAGCACGACCGACGGCGACAGATAATGGAAGGAACGACGATACTCGCACGCTTCCAGCAAAAAAATATCACTGCTGCCACGGCGCCAGTTGCGCCCGCCAAGATCAGGCACACATGTGCCAACCACTACCGTGGGATCCTGCCCTGCATCCATGAGCATTTTGGCAGCCATGGCAGTGGTGGAAGACTTGCCGTGCGTTCCGCAGACAGCAATGACACGGAACGCAGCAGAGAGCTCCCCGAGGGCATGAAAGTACGAAATAGACCGCACACCGCGTTCCGCGGCAATGCGCCGTTCAGGCGCATCCGCGGGCAGCGCTTCCGAATACACGAAGAGATCGCACGATGCAGACAAGGCCGACCCGTCCTGGCAATAACTCACGGGAACACCCTGCGCAGCGAGCGCGCGCGTCATAGCGCTCTCCTGCCGATCGCTACCGGAAACTGCATGCCCGGCATCATGCTGGAGAGCAGCGTATGCACTCAACCCTATGCCACCGATTCCGGAACAGAAAATATGCATGGAATAACGCAGGTAGCATACCCGAAGAGCAGGCTGCTACAGTATCATCTGTACAATAATTCTCCTTGAGCGCCTGCAAGTGCTCCCCCTGTCTATGCCAGCACACGGTACAGAAGCACCCGGCAAAAAACTGACCATTGTCATCGGCCTCACAGTCGTTGGCGCCATGGCGTTCGGCCTCATGCTTTCCTATTACAGAAATGTCCTCTTCGAACAACTACTCATCGACATGGAACACAAGAACCAGGAACTGCAGGCAAACATTGCCCAAGGGCACCGCCAACTGGAATACTACCGTTCGGTGCAGTACAAAGACCGATACGCCAAGGAAAACCTGGACCGGATCAATACGGGTGAGAAAATCCTCATACTCACAGACACAAGCCAGCAAGAAACAGACATATACAGTGTGGAAGAGGGATCTGCACAGGAACAGCAGGAAGCTGCATACCTCGAACTGCTGCGACAGATGCCTGTCATGGAACACTGGAAACTCTACTTCTTCCGCAGAGAAAGCCTCCGAGAGCTGCGGCGTTCGTTCCAGCTGCCAGAGTAGAAATTAGTTTGGGATGCGACCTCCAGAAACAATCCCACGAAGATTTTTGAAAATTTTAGGGACTCCTTTTATTAGGAAGCAGCACATGGATCAGGATCATTTTCCGATTGTACTACTACACACAATAGTCCCTTCAGATCTTCTGTGCAGACTTCTCACGTTCAGGGTTTCATAAAGCTTTGAAGCACTGGTTATCAACACCTCCGAAATTCCGCAATCTCTGATTGCAAGAAGTTTGGGACGCATACCATCTGAAATATCAATGAATTTATGGGATCCGTCTGATCGAATGTGCCTGGTATACAGTTTTGGAACCCTTCTCTGGTGTTTTTCATGAACTCCACCCACCTCCGTGCAGAATATTGCCCTTCGAATTTCCTGGAATTGTCGGATAAGTGCTGAGGCAACACTATCTGCATTAAGATTGTAGTTCTGAATCCCGTTGGTTCCGATAAACCCAAATGCAGTGACCGATCCGGTCTCGTGGCATAGAGACGCATCTAAAACATTAATGCTCTCCCCGCATACGCGAATAGACAATGAATCAGCAAACTGGATTGGAGGGAACCATATTTTCAGGTGTTTCTGAATTGAAGAGTATGCATCCAGTGTGATGTCGTCGATAGGAACAATACCTTGTGGCCGCTTTCTCTCTCCTTGATAGTATTTGTAGTGCAATCTATCAATCTGCATCCCCCCTCCATATACAAGCACTGTTCTTAATCTCTCTCTTTGAAGAAAAGAAATATACTTAAGCATCCCATTCAGCCCCTTGCCCTCAAGCTCTGCTCCACTGACTTTGAGAAGCACCACATCTCCTTTACGGAGTGCTTCTTGGCTGCCGCTGGAGGATTGGATAACACGCATAGCAAACAAAAAAAGACCCCAATGGGATCTCGTATTTCCTCTACAGAGGAGACTGGAGAAGCTACTTAGATGCTACACCGTCGCCTCTGCAGAGACGCGGCGCGGGAGGAGAAGGTATTGGACGAAAGTCACTTGCACAATTTAAATGGTACCAGAACTCATAGTGCCGTCAACAACAATTGTAGCTATAATAGCGCTGTGAACCGAATATATGCATTCAAAGCCCTGCTCTTTGATGCCGATGGCACGTTGTATAACAGTACGCCATTGCACTTTGAAGCATATCGGCGAACGAGCCGTGAACTGTATGGTTTCGACTTTACACCGGAGCTGTTCAAACTAGAGTGTATCGAAAAGTACAAACAACCGACGCAGGTGTTGCGAGAACATGGCATTCCCTGCGTCACTGAGGATTTCCGGGCACGAAAAGCTCCTCTCTACGCCTCACTCGCAACTGAGAAGCTTAAGGCGACAGAGGGGCTTATAAATCTGTTAGAAGAAGCGGCAGAGCATAAAGTTCCATGTGCGGTTGTCACAGGTGCGCAACGGCACTCTGCCGATGTTTCTCTTGATTTGCTGGGCATCAGAAAATACTTTGCGGTCATCATTACTCAAGAAGATACCGCATTCCGAAAACCCGATCCGCATCCGTACCTGCTTGCCTCCGAACACATCGGAGTATCTCCGGCAAAATGCTGTGCATTCGAAGATACTACCATCGGCATAACATCGGCAAAATCCGCAGGTATGTTCTGCATAGGTATTCATCACGAAGGCAATACTCCTATGGAATTGGCAGAGACAGACTTGATGATTCAGGACTTCAACGATTTGAAATTCGAATGCAATGGGAGATCGATAAAAATTTCGGCTACAATCACATCATGAAAATACGCGTGTACACAGGCAAAGATCGGAGAGACCTGACAGATCTCATCCAGATTTTGCAGGATTATGTCGCAGGGCTCGACCAACTACGTCTCAATAAGTCGGGTGAGGAATTCGATGCTCCCGCATACACGAAACGTCTTCTGCAGAAAGTTGCTCAAGGAAACGGCGTGATTTTCGTTGCAGAGCAAGATGGGAACATCCTTGGTGGCATTGCCGGAGTGGTTGAGGAAACGTCCCCAGAGGATCAACTCGAAATACGCTCGGAAACAAGTGGAAGGGTCGTGGAACTGGTTGTGAACCCTGAGCACCGTGGGCAGAACGTGGGAAAGAGATTGATGGAAGCCATGGAGGCGTTCTTCAGGGAGAAGCAATGCGTGCACGTTCGTGTTGAATGTTTTGCACCCAACACAGTTGCACATGCGTTCTATGAAACATGCGGGTTCAGCGACCGAACCATTGAGATGCTAAAATCGCTCTGAATATGATGAGTTTCCGAATACTGAACCATGTCTGCCATCCGGCATCTACTCATCTTCCGTGGATACAGAAGTTTGGTTGCGGGGGCGGGATTTGAACCCGCGACCTCGAGGTTATGAGCCTCGCGAGCTACCAGGCTGCTCCACCCCGCGTTACGGAACGTAGCGTAACACACGCCCAAGTGGGATGCAGAGAAAATCCACTGAAAAAGTGTCAAAATACGTCCCCTGATACAGGCAGCGAAAACCTGCACATTTCCTTGCACGGCAGCAGCATCATTGCATACACTGCACCCATGGCCCATAAGAAAGCCGGTGGCTCAACCAGCAATGGCAGAGATAGCACAGCTAAACGCCGCGGCGTCAAACGTTTCGGCGGTCAGCGCGTATCTGCCGGTGAAGTCCTGGTACGGCAGAAGGGCTTTTGGTACCGCCCCGGCGCCAATACGCACCTGGGCAAGGACTGGACCATCCACGCAAACACCGAAGGTACCGTGACATTCAGCCAAAAACGGATGCTTAAATTCAACGGCCGCCGGGAGCGTTGCACGTTCATCCATATAGAACCGACACCGGGCGTCTAACGTAAAAGAAATATGGCGATTGCGCTATCGCCATTGGCTATGCATCCGCTACCATCGCTGCATGTCCGATGCCATGGGACCCGCGGAATCGTGGGCACCCGACGAAACAGGATCGGCGCAGGAAGGTCTGAGCGAAGAGGCAAAGCAGCGCTTCGCCGCTGCAGCGGCAGCCATGCAGCGCATTCGCAAAGAGGAACGCAAATCCAAAAAACGTGATGATCGCGTGGCACAGACCATCATCCAGTTTTTAGGGAGCGGCCAGCACGCGCATCTCTTCATTCTCATTGCGAGACTCGTAGCCCGAGACTGCCCGAGCATTTTCATCCTTGCCGTACTCTCGCTCATCCACGATGCCAGTCGGGAAGAAGCAGATCGATACATGCAAGAAAACGGCATGGATGCCCCTTCGGCTAAACAAACACAGGCAATCGCCCTCACGAAAACACATGACGATATCGACGACACGTCAAAAGCAGAAATCATCGCCTGGGTCTCGCGCATGCAAATGGCACTCGCAATCGATGCCACAAGCATCCTCCTGCGACTGATGGTGGACGAGAAGAACATCGACGGAACCGTGCTTCAGCTGGCAACGTTCGTGCTGCAGGAACACATGCGCATGCATAACCGCGAAGCGCCGTACGAAAAAGTGCAACCGCTCACGGCAAGCATCCTCCAGACTGTATTCAGCCCATTCATGGCAAATGCCAGGCAGAAGTTTCTGGAACAATCAACGCACGGTGAAAACAGCGATACAGCAGAAGAAGACTAAAATGTGAGAGCGTGGAAGGAATCCATCCACTCGCATACGACACTCATGTTCCAAAAACAAAATCCGCAAGCGGCGTCTGTGCAACGCTATGCATTTCCGCATACAACCGGAGCCGATCACAGACAATATCATATGAGCAATCTTGCAATGATTTCATGATGCACTTCTTCTGGAGGGCAAACCGCTGGGAATGGCGGATACGGGCAAGAGTAATATGCGGATGGAAGGGCGTGCCAGCAACCCACGGACAGGCTTTGCGCAAGCGCGCAAGCTCTTCGCAAAACGCAATCTGCAGGAACAGCACGCGTTCCTGGCCATGCGTGCCAAAAGTATCGGCGCCAGTAATATGCATGGTGAAACGCGATGTTTTAGATGCCAGAATTCCTGCCTGATCCAGAACACTCTGGTACTCAATCTCCATGAGTTCTCGCCAATACTGCAACGTAAGATGCGGCGTCTGCGGATTCTGGAAACAGAGAATATCGTTGAAATCCCGCAATGCATGCTGCAGAGACTGAAAATGCCACTTGGACTGCCCTTCCAGAGGAAGGGCGATGAACGCCGAACGAAGAGGGAAGGACAGATGCATGGGAACCTCCAAAATATCCACATTGTTACCGTTTCAAAACACTCAGAAAAGCTTCCTGGGTCAATGTGACTTTCCCCATCTGTTTCAGGCGTTTCTTCCCCTTCTTCTGCTTTTCCAGCAATTTGCGCTTCCGCGAAACATCGCCGCCGTACAAATGTCCCGTCACATCCTTACGAAAAGCTGACAACGTCTCACGAGCAACGATTTTGGCACCGATCGCAGCCTGGATGGGAATCTGGTACTGCGCTTTGGGGATGACCGTCTTGAGCTTTTTACATACGAGCGCGCCGACATCCTGCGCCTCGCTGCGATGCACAATGGTACTCAGTGCATCGGTCGGCTCCCCGAGCAACAAAATCTGGAGCTTGACTAAATCTCCCGCACGAAAACCGAGAGGCTCATAACTCATGGAAGCGTAACCGGACGTCGCGGATTTGAGGGCATCGAAGAAATCCGACACAATACCTGCAAGCGGAATCTCAAAGTGCACGAGTACTCGGTCTGCATCCAGATACTCCATGGATTTTTGCACACCGCGGCGCTTTTGTGCAAGCGTCATGACGGCACCAACATCCTGGGAACGACAAAGTATCTCCAGCTGTACCCACGGCTCGCGCACCTCTGCAATGTGCGCAGGATCCGGAAAATCGGCAGGATTGGAGAGAACCGCCACATTGGGTTCATCTGCCTTCAGCAGACTGGAACGGATAATTTCCGCAGGTCGCTTGGAGTGCAGATGGACCTCGTAACGTACGCTGGGAGCCGTGATGATGAGATCGCAGTCGTATTCGCGTTCCAAGCGCTCCTGCACAATATCCATGTGGAGGAGACCCAGAAAACCGCAACGGAAGCCGTTGCCAAGCGCAATGTTGCGTTCAGGTTCTACGGAGAGCGCTGCATCATTCAGAGAAAGTTTTTCGAGCGCATCGCGCAAGCGCGGATAGCCATCTGCCTCGGAAGGGTACAAACCTGCAAAAACCATCGGTTGCACCTCCCTGTAGCCCGGCAATGGCTGCGAATCGGGGGAAATCGCAACAGTATCCCCCGTCCGAACGCGCAAAACATCTTTGGCACCCGTGACGATGTACCCGATTTCGCCTTCATGAAGCGCGGCATCAGCAACGTACTGCGGCGAGAAATGGCCAACTTCCAGCGCCTCGAATCGCGCTTCACCCTTCAGTAAATGTATAGGCTGCCCTTTGTGAAAGGTGCCTTCCATAACACGCACATATGCCACAGCGCCGCGATACGGATCCATAACAGCATCGAAAATGAGAGCCCTTCCTTCTGCCTTCTCGCTTCTGCCTTCTGCCTTCCGAAGTGAGAAGGAAGAAGGATCGGGAACATGCTCCACCACCGCCGTAAGAACACCTTCTATGCCGATCCCCTCTTTCGCAGATATGCGCAAAACAGCATCCGGCGTGCATCCGAGCAATTTTGTTACTTCCTCTGTCACTCGCTCGGGATCAGCCGCTGGCAAATCGATCTTATTGAGCACCGGAATAATTGTGAGATTATGTTCCATAGCCATATAGAGCACCGCCAGTGTCTGTGCCTGAATACCCTGCGAAGCATCCACGAGCAGAATGGCTCCTTCGCACGCGGCGAGACTGCGGCTCACCTCGTACCGGAAATCCGTATGCCCGGGAGTGTCGATCAAATTGAGCTGCACACCCGCATATTGCATACGCACAGGCTGGAGCTTAATGGTAATCCCACGCTCGCGCTCCAAATCCATGGTATCCAGCAACTGCGCTTTCATCTCACGATGCTGCTTGGTGCCAGTCAACTCGATCATGCGGTCAGCAAGCGTGGACTTGCCGTGATCGATGTGCGCGATGATGCAGAAATTGCGGATATCCATAGACCGCAGAAATGATGCCCGTCTTACGCAGGCGAGGCGAGCAAAAGGAGAACATTGCGTTACCGCCGGTACACATCCGCGAAGAACGCACCTGCATTGCCGATGAACTTTTCATATTCCTCCTCAATACCATCGATACTCTCCCAATGCATCTCTTCCATACGCTCATCAAAAGAACGTTGTTCCCGCAAAAGCAATCCAGATTTCCATGTCCGCTTCTGCTTTTCGTATTCCATTCCGCGGCTGCGTGCCTCATCAAGACGCCGATATTGCACCCGCACGATACCCTGCGGATCCCGGTCAGTGGAATGGATGTAGTCAGTGATAGGAAAAAACGCGTGCAAATCGCGCTCTTTTGCATGTGCAGCCTGCACAATACGCCGCGCATATGCCAAAAGTCGCTGACGTTCCCGCTGCTGCTCTTTCGTAAGGGAATCCGGTTGCTGCAATGCACGCTCCAACTCCTGAGTGGCATGCCGCACCGCCAGGAGCGCCTCGCGTTGACGTAATGCGGCAACTTCCTGCGCATAGCGATACGCAGTTTTGTCGATCTGCGGGTGCCCTTCCATGAGTTCCAACGCACTACTGACCGCTTCCATTTCCGGAAGCGACCGCAGGCTCCGCGCCAGATCGATCTGACGTGCGGTTTCAATGGCAACGAGGGCAATGCCCGCCTTTCCAAGAATATTGCCAACGCGGCTGGGAGCACCCGGCGTCTGCGCCGGAGCCCGGGGAGCCGCTGAGCGTGGCGGAAATGTGCGCGAAAGAGGAGTGCGTGGCGATGGCGGAACGGCGCGAGGAGCAGCGGAACGCGCAGCGGCGCGTAATGCAGACGGTAACTTGTACAGGGCATACATGCCCACTGCACCCAAAGCACCGGCAGCAACAGCCGCGGCGAGGAGGTAGTTGGATAACGCCTCGTAACGGCTACGAAGAATATGCAACGCCCGACCTACCTTGAGATGATCGCCTACCACGTCGTTGACGCCATGCAAAAACTGGGCATATTCGCCCAAAACACCGCTTGGCGGCTCATCTGTGCCCCACTCGCCCTCAAGCTGGCGCAGGAGCATCATGTACACTGCTACACCTCCGTGCTCTTTCTGCAGAGTCGCAACATTGGACGCCGTCACACGCTCCTGCGGCAACACCGGCTCGCCCGCATCGTCGAAACGGATCTCTTGCCCAACGAAAGCAGATGCTGCTTCCATCCCCTGTAACAGGGAAACGGTTTCCTGCATTGCAGAAATTTTGGAACGATCAA
>JAAYXY010000022.1 GCA_012515645.1 Candidatus Peribacteria bacterium
AACGAATGTGGTACATCGCATACGCATCTACGAACGAGGATTGAGCCTGGACAATCGCTTTACTCCCTGGAGAGACTGTGCCGGATTCTGGATGCTCCAAGGAGAAGAATACGTAGAACTACACATAGAGCGTAAAAAAGGACAGGGAAACAATATATGCATCCAAACAGGCAAAGAAGATATCCGCACCATCCACGAACTGCTGTCGCAAGTACTCCCCTACATCGAAGGGAAGACTGAACATCCACTTGACACAATTGCAAGATTACTCAAAATATAACATGTTGCGATGGATACACCCGCATCACTTTGCCCGGTTCTCTGCGGAGAACCAACCAAAAGAACGACGGTTGCTGCGTCTTGCACACAGTGATGACCACAATACACAAAACACGCCGGAGCAGATGGAACCGCTGTCAGAGACTCCTGGCACAACCCCCTCGGCACACATCCTGGAACTCATTGAGAAAAATCGCGCAGATGTAGCAGCCCTGCGTCCCCGAATTATCCAAGCAGTCTGTTCCTCCCCCTCCCTGCTACGGCAATTACAACGACGCACGGACGATCCTCGGCAACGTGCAGCCATCGATGCACACATCAACGCGCTCTTCCGGGGCAAGGCAGATCAACCGTCGGAACAACTGCAGACAATGCTCGAATCCGCCCTGGATACACCACAGAAAACACTGGAACTGGCAGAACTCTTCGAGGGGCAAATGCAGAGTTTCTATGACGCCAAACGACAATTGGAAAACGTAAAGCTGCAGGAAGCTGCCAAAGTGGAAATAGAACTGAACCAGAACGGCAAACTGGATCTGCTCACGCAACAGGACACCTGGGAAATCGCAGAAGTGCGTGCACTCCTGCACCGCATCGGCATAGAAGTACCCGATGACGGGGCACAGGATGCAGAAACCAAGAGAACACTGCTCCTGCGGCTGCACAGTACGCTGCGAGCCGCACGCATCATTGCGCTGGTGGAAACGCAGAATTTCGGAACGGAGACAACGCTGGATGAAGTGGAAGAAGCGGAGAAACGGTTCTTCGAACAACTGATCGATATCCGGCGCGTCGTGGATACGCACATCGTCCAGCGCGCCGCAGCATTGGAACAGGCGTATGAGAAAAAAATCCTCCCAATCAAACAACGCTATGCCAATGATCCGGAGCGCATTCCCTCGGAATTGCAGGTAAGTACATCCGCATATGTGCGACGTATGGCGGAGATAGCGGACACTCTGTGCAGAGCACAACGCCAGAGCGCCGCAAAACGCCAAAACCTTCCTGCAATCACCGCCGCCTCGTACACGCAGGCGGCGCGCACAACGCTCCAGGAAATAGAAAACGTAGCATGGTTGGAACAAGACAAAGAAGAAAAAGCACTGCTTGCAGCCATGCTGGGCAAAGAACAGGAATCTGAATTGGGTTCAGACCGCCAGCAGCATGCCGAATCTATGGAATGGGCTAGGCGCATAGCGCCGCAGTACGCTGCAGCCATCACACAACTGAAACAGGATCCGACACTCCTGGAGGAACAAACGAAACTGCACGGGCGCACGAACGGAAAACAGTGGCTGCAGGAAGTGCAAAACATAGCTGGGATGCTGCAACGTATCGCTGATGGATCACCAACACTGGAAGATACGGAGGAACTCTACCACACGTTCTCTTCGCAACAGGCACGGCAGCGACACGAACTGCTGATCGCAAGCATCCTATATAGCACAACCCGCAAGCACGCAATCACATCACAACAGAAACAAGAAGCAAAAAATGCTCCTGCGTTGTCTGCACTGCAGCAGCAGTATGACGCACTGCAGGAACGCCTGTTCCCCCAAGGCAACCTGCATCCGGCACTCCGTCACCAGGTCGTCACCCAAACAGGCATCGAACAGATGCTCCACGAACACGTTATCGGCATACGCAGCAAAATAGAAAACGGTAATTGCGCCAGTGGGCAGATAGGGCAGAGTGAACGCAACGCTGCAGCCGCCGAGATGCAACGACTCACAGAATGCGTTGTCTTGCTTGACGCGCTCAATCACGACGACGCATCGATCGTCATCGAAGCAGACCCGGAAACCTACCGGAGCATCGCCGGAACATTGGAGACCAACGGAAGCTACGATATCATCACAGGACGCATCTATTTAAACAAAACCGCACTACCCTCCACCGAACTGAAAGCTGGCACGCTGTACCACGAAAAAGGCCACGCAATCTTGGATATCCTGGCACGGCGCACAGGAGTGCTGCCGGGCATATTCGTTGCCACGGGCACACTGCTGGCAACACGGCACACAGACGGCAGAACGTTCCAAGAACTCCTCGAAGCGCAAGCGCAGCGCTGGCGAATTGCCCATCTGGAAGAGAAATTATTGGCGCAGGAACGGGAAAACATGCGTAAAGAACCACAGTTACATGGAACAGATAGAGAACGCACGGCACACGCGCGCGCAAAAGCACGATACAGAGAACTGCTCATAGACGAACTGCTCAACAAGTACGCAAGCTGGCTGCAGAGCAACAGGAACACACCTGTAACGCAGGAAGAAGCAGCGCTCTTCGCGCTGCTGGATGGCGGAACATCAGTGGAACACCACCTTGTACTTTCGGAAACAAGCGACGGCGATGCGACAGAAACAGATGACACGCAAACACCGCAAGAAACACGAACAGGCGGAAGCAGAAACAATGAAGACATAGCAGACGTCGGGCAGAAATTCCGTGATACGCACCAGCAACTCAACACAATCGCCATATTCCTGGACTCCCATCCGACACTGCACAACAAGAAGGAATGGCAGGAGTGGCTACAGAAAGCTCGCGGAATCGTGCAGGAAATCGAAAACGATTACAACGCAGGACATACCAACGAACAAGATGTCATAACGCAATTGGAAATCGCAAACCAGGAAATTAAAAAAAATAGCGATGCAGTAGAAAAATACCAGCAAGCCGAATTGGACCTCACCAAAGCATCCCCTACGGGAATAAGAGGCATCCGGGGAGTATTCGCGAATATACAGTGGCTCTGCCTGTACGACATCTACAACATGGTCAAAGATGCAGGCGAAGACATTCACCGCATCTGGAAACGCCGGGGAGAACGTGTACGCAACGAACTGGGTGAAACACTCACGAGTTGGGCACCGGATTCGTTCCCCTACGCTGGCCAGCTCAAGCACGAATACCACCGCCGCAGCGACGCATCCCGGCTGGAAGAAGTGGAACAATGGAAAAAAGCACTCAATGAAACCGACAGTTACAGTCTGCAGAATATGCTCACCCATACCCGCAACCACGACCAGCTGCGGGCGATTTTAGAACTACTCTCGGACCGCGGACGCCTGAACTGGAACGACGAAGGGTTTTGGAACACGCTCAACGCGCTTTCCAAATACTCCATGCCCATTGCCGCCTGCCGCAACAACGACGTCTTGCGAGACAAATGGCTGCAAAAACTCATCACCGACATCTGGGACGACAAAGAACACTGGTACAACTGGCGACGCACCAACGACAGTAACTACAACAGCGAAATGGAGAAATACACGCAGTACGTGGACCAACTGTCCAACGTAAGCAATGGACTGAGCGGTGAACTCGAAAACATGCTCAGGCTCTGGGTGGAATATCGCCAAGGTCCCCCAGGAGACATACCCAACGAGGTCAACCCACATAAATACGAAAAAATCCTGATATACGCCATTGGCAACGGCAAAATGCGCATGGAAGACAAATTCTTCTACCTCGTACAGGGAGTAGCAAATGGTTTACTCTCGATTGACCGCCTGCGCGTTCTGGCAGGCGAAGTGGGCGGCGTCTTGAACCAATTCCCACTGCTGGACTACTTCTACCAAAAGAATAACAGTTTGCCGGAAGTACAGGCACTCGCAACACGCATGCGGGAAGCACCGTGGAGTTCGCCGGACGCATACAGACCAGGTGCAAAAACCACACTGTGGATCCACCTGGAAGCCACGCGCACGGAAAGCGCGCGACAGCGCATCAGCAAAGCGACCTCCGGTACGCGCCTGGAGAAGATCGACCATGAGGACATCCCCACAATGGTAAGCATTCTGGATTACGAAGGTATGAACCTGCTGTCCGACGTCGTGAGCGGCGGCCGCCTGCAGATGAGCCCGGAAGCGCAGAAGAACAGCTATACGGGCTTTGCAACACTCTGGCTTGCCAAAGCGCGTATCGTGCAACTGGAAGACAGGGGGCTGGCACGCTTTACCACACAGGACATCCGCGACATCGCGCGGTCCATGGCGGCATCAATCCACTTAGACAACATTCTTACAGGCAACGCGACCGAAAAATCCGGGCGCGCCCGCCTAAGCTGGGGAGCGATCAACCAATCCCAGGGACCAAGTACAGGCGGGCACCTTGTGAAAAAAGTGCGCGACGGCAACTATGCATTCGTCCACCGCATCCTCGACGAGACCAATTTTAATTTTGCGAATGTGAAAGACAGGGAGGGAAATAATATAGAAAGGAAGGATTATGTGCGCCCGCAAGACGACCAATCCTCCAAAGGCGCAAACCACCAGAAGAGCATGTTCTATGCAACGGAATCATTTGCACAGCAGTTGGAAGATGCGCTGTTACAAAATCCCGAAACGGTAAAAGCAGTGCTGAGGGAATTCGCACGCCGTGCCGACACCAATGATCCATTACGCCTCATTCCGGAACATGACACGAGCATCTCGTTAGAAGAAGCTGAAAGATACGTACAACAGCAACGACGGTCAACGTACGAGCTGGGATCGTGATGAGGATTGCGAAGTACGCAACGTGCCTGCATGCTGTACACCATGCACGTCAGCATCACACGCATCGACCCCTCCCTCCCTCTACCCAAGTACGAATCGACGGGCGCCGTAGGATTTGACTTTGTTACACGGCAAACAACGCACATTGAGCCGGGAGCAATAGCGTTGGTACCGGGAAATGTGATCGTGCAGGTGCCAGCGGGTTACGCGCTCCTGGTGCTGCCGCGCTCGTCATTGCCACGCAAAAAAGCACTGGTCTGCCCGCACAGCATCGGCATAATCGACCAGGATTACCACGGACCGAAAGATGAAATTTTTATCCAGGTACGTAACACCGGTAGCGAAATCGTGACCGTGGAACGGGGGGAGCGCATAGCACAGGGTATGTTCGTACGCGTGGAACAGGCACAATGGAACGAAGTAGATGACCACGGTGCACCCACGCGCGGCGGATTCGGATCCACTGGGTAGAAACGGAAATCTCTAGTTCTCTTCCTTGCGCACACTGCTCACCTTTTTGCGCATGAAAGCGGGAACTTCCAGCTCCTCTTCATTCAGATCCAGGCGCGTTGAACGCACATCGGTAGCACCGGCGTCACGCCGATCGGAACGCTGGGAACGCTGCTCTCCGGCACGCATGCCGCCCGCAAACGTCTCTGTCAAAGAACGTGCAGCAGGCATGCCCATTGCAGAACGTGATGCCAGTTCTTCCGCATCAAAGCCCGTCGCGATCACCGTGCACTTCACTTCACCCGTGTAGTTTTCGTCGATCACAGCACCAAAGATGATGTTCGCATCAGGATCAGCTGCTTCGGTAATAATGCGTGCGGCTTCATCGACCTCGAACATCGAAAGATCCGTGCCGCCTGTGATATTGAAGAGAATACCCTTGGCACCATCGATCGAAAGTTCCAGAAGAGGACTGTCTACCGCCGCGCGCGCGGCTTCCGCGGCGCGGCTGTCGCCCGTACCGTATCCAATGCCCATCAGCGCAGTGCCGGCGTCCTGCATAATAGCTTTGACGTCCGCGAAGTCGACGTTCACGAGACCGTGAACCGTGATGAGGCTGGAAATGCCTTCAATCGCATGCTGCAACACTTCATCCACAACTTGAAACGCCTCGGTAAGCGGCGTGGTTTTGTCGATGAGAGAGAGGATCTTATCGTTAGGAATAGTAATGAGGGTATCCACCTTTTCCTGCAAGTGCTCTAAAGCTTCCATCGCCTGTTTGCCACGCTTGGCACCCTCAAAATTGAACGGCTTGGTTACAACACCCACTGTCAGTATTCCCATGCTACGCGCCAGATCTGCAATCACCGGAATACATCCGCTGCCGGTGCCGCCACCCAGACCCGCTGTCAGGAAAACCATATCCGATCCTTCCAGAGCGGATTTGAGCTCCTCGGTACTCTCTTCTGCCGCCTTTTTACCGACATCGGGATTGCCCCCTGCCCCCAAACCGCGCGTGGTACCGCGGCCAATGGTGATCTTGGTCGGCGCAGGATTGTGGTACAACGCCTGCATGTCCGTATTCACGGCAATGAAATCGACGCCCTGAACCTTGGCATCCACCATGCGGCGTACCGCATTACTGCCCCCGCCACCACCGCCCAGAACGCGGATAGTAGCGCCGGGCGTCGCATCGGGACGCACCTCGGTGGAAGAGGCACTATCCTGAGGATGGTGCATACCACTTCCTTTGGAACCATTGAAGAGAGAACGGAGAGTATCGGACATGGAAGAGAGGAGAAAAAGAAGCAGAATTATGGAAGGAGGCTCTTCACCCAGCTGCCAACACGCTGCGCTGCGCGACCGAACTGGAATGAGCCGGAACGCGGCAATTGGTTGCCCTCACGAATACCCCAAACAAGCGTGCCGAGAGCAGTGGCATACGCCGGATCATCAACTTTCTCAATCACACCGCCAATGTCTACGGGGAATCCCATTTGTACAGGCAAACCCAAAACATCGCGCACGAGATCCAGGACACCGGGCGCTTTCACCGCTGCACCGGTGAGCAGTACACCGGCCGGCAGCATGCCGCTGCGACCGATCTTCTGCAGCTCCTCCTTCACAAGCGTGAAAATCTCAAAGTACCGCGCCTGCATGATCTCCGCCATGTACCGCTTGCTCACCGTCTGAGTATCGACCTTGCTCACGGAAGAAAGATCGATCATTTCGCGTTCCGCAACTTCGCTCGGCAGGACTGAACCGAATTCGATCTTGATCTTCTCCGCCGTATCAATGGACGTACGCATGCCAATGGCGATGTCGTTGGTAACGCTCTCACCACCAATAGGCAACGTTACGGAGTGCAGAATGCTCCCCTCCTCAAAGACCGCCAGACTCGTGCAACCAGCGCCGATGTCGAGAACGGCAACACCTAATTCCTTCTGACGCTTGGTAAGCACCGCTTCCGAAGCGGCAATCGTCGCAGGCACCATGCCATCGATATCCACACCCGCCTGGTCCACGCACTTCTCCACGTTTTTCACATGCTGTACATGCCCGGTAATGATGTGCGCTTCCACCTCCAGGCGGATACCGGTCATACCAACAGGATTCGTAATGCCCCGTTGCTCATCCACGGCGTACGCCTTGGGTTCGATGTGCAGGATCCTCCTGTTCGTGGGAATACTGACCGCCTGGGCGGCGTCCAGAACGCGCGCCACATCGTCCACGGTAATCTCGGAACCGGAAATAGCGATCACACCGCGACTATCGAACGCCTCGATATGCGCGCCACTCATGCCAACAAGCACATGGTTGATGGGGACACCCGCCATGCGCTCCGCATCTTCCAAAGACGCAATGATGTTATGGATGAGCTCCTCTACATCAATGACGTGCCCCTTGCGCAAACCGAGTGACGGCGAAAGACCGACGCCGATCACATTGGGCACCTGCTGATTCGATTCACCGTCAGAGACGGCGACAACGGTACGGATTTTTGCGCTGCCAATATCCAGACTGGCAAGAACGCGTTCGCGGGGCATGGGAAGAGAGTGGAACGATGATGCGAAAACAGAAAAACTTTCTGTGCGGAACGCAGTCTACGTTCCTTCGAATCACGCCTGCAAGACCCTATTGTTCATGTTTGGTATTCAGAAATACGCATTCTGATCACAAAATATGTTCAATCTTTTCCTCTTATATAAGGGATAAGACAAAATATATATTCAAAAAAAATTTACGCAAATTCCCTGAGCAGCAAAAGTGATCAACAAAGAAGCGCACATGTTTAGAAAAGTGACTGCTGGTGCGGCGATGATGCGTCTTTCTGTATAGATGCTTCCATGTCCGTTGCAGGCAACAAATCAAAACATGCACTCGCAGATCCCCGCAGCAACTCGGTGAAGCGCTTTACGAGTAGTGAAAACTCCATGGAACGCAGGAAATCAAGAACGTGTTGGGACGGTAAATTGCCACACGCCAAATCTTCCAATGCAATGGGAAGTTGTATGTTGCGATCGAGCAGTGCCATGCGCTGGCAGAAGTACGCCTGCTCTTTGTCTGCAACGAGCTTGCCCGCGAGAACGGGAGACAAGACATCCAAATGAGCATAGATTCCATCAAGAGTCTGCCAGTCCTGCAGGAGCACTGCAGCCGTTTTGGGGCCAATGCCCCGTACGCCAGGGAGGTTATCGGAAGAATCCCCCGCGAGCCCTTTGAATGCGGGAATCTGGTCGGGGCGCACGCCCAGTTTTTTTTCCACACCTGCCGCGTCCAGATATTCC
>JAAYXY010000023.1 GCA_012515645.1 Candidatus Peribacteria bacterium
CAGGCCTCTCGCCTTCCGACCGCTGCAATGTGCGGAGGCAACGTATGGAGGAAGAACTGCACGTAGACCTGAAGCACACTGCTCTCACCGCAGAGCAGATAGGCCATGCGGATGAGAAGAACTGCGAACAGATGTTCGGTGCGGTGCCGGTACCTGTCGGGTACGCAGGTCCACTGGCAGTGGCATTCAGCTCAGGGGAAAAAGCGGAATTGCACCTGCCGCTTGCCACCACCGAAGGCGCACTCGTCGCGAGCGTGAACCGGGGCTGCAAAGCAATAACGCTTGCAGGCGGAGCACGCACCGCACACGTGCATCATGGCATCTCACGGTCACTCGCATTCCGCATCCCTAAAGACGTACCCGGCAAAGCTCCGGGAACCGAAACGAAATCGGGTGTACAATCGTTCATTGGCTTTCTGGAGAGCAAAAAGGAACAGTGGAAGCTTATAGGAGAACAGACGAGCACACATCTCACCATCCTCTCACATACGATCGACCACCACGAATCACACGTTTTTCTGACGATCTATGCCGACACCGACGAAGCGATGGGCATGAACATGGTAACGATTGCCACACAGGCAATCGGTCAGTGGAGCATCGGAGCGTACGCAGGGAACGCAGAGTTCGTAACCGTCGCCGGTAATGTGGACAGTGATAAAAAACCCAGCCTGCGTACGAAGGAGCATGGACGAGGATACGAAGTCATGGCAGAAGCCGCCATACCGGCATCCATCGTGCGGGAGCATCTTAAAGCACAACCAAAAGCCATGATTGCAGCAGCAGAAACGAAAATCCTCGCAGGATCGTATATTGCAGGTGCATTGGGCAAAAATATGCACGCCGCCAACGTCATCGCCGCACTTTACCTGGCAACGGGGCAGGATGCTGCGCATGTTGTAGAAGGTTCCTTGGCAGATACAACCGTAAAAAAGGCAAAAGACGGATTACGCATTAGCGTACGCCTGCCAGCGATCCTCGTCGGCGTACGGGGCGGCGGCACAGCTCTGCCTGCCCAACAGCAATGCCTGCAGATGCTGCTAGGGCAACAAACGGGGAAAGAACCAACCAATCTCCATCCCTGCGCATACATCGCAGAATCGATCGGAGCAGCTGTTCTTGCAGGCGAACTATCCCTCCTCGCCGCGCAGGCAAGCCATACGCTGGCACAGGCACACAAGCAATTGGGGCGTTAAACCTGTGAGAGAACACACAGGAAGAACACTGTATTTTTTTCTGGTAGAACGATGCAAAACGCTACAATGGTAACGCTATCGCCAGCCAGTCCGCCATCATAGGCTTCGGCATATCCGTACCTTTCGCCCGCATCACTGTGGAGGAAATTGCAGCGAGCCGCGGGGAAGACGGAAAAGCGATCAGTAAAAGCATAGGAGTCGTGCAAAAGAGTGTCCCCGACACAGGCGAAGACGCATTCACGCTCGCATACGAAGCCGGCAAGCAAGCCATAGAAACAACGAACGTAACACCAACGCAGATATCTGCAGTATTCGTGGGATCCGAGAGCCATCCTTACGCTGTCAAACCGACAAGCGGGATGGTGGCTGCTGCTCTGGGACTCGACCCCTTCTGCCACAGCGCAGATCTGGAATTTGCCTGCAAAGCGGGAACAGCCAGTATGCAAATCATCGATGCTATGGTCCGCGCAGGACAGATCCAATACGGGCTTGCTATTGGAAGTGACACCGCCCAGAGCAAGCCGGGTGACGCACTGGAATACACGGCAGCAGCCGGGGCAGCGGCAATGCTACTGGGGCATGCAAATGACAGAAGAGCGCTCTGCCGCATCGAAAAAACGATTTCGTTTACAACGGATACGCCGGATTTTTGGCGACCGAACGGCGCGGAGTACCCAAGCCATGGGGGAAGATTCACCGGAGAACCAGGCTACTTCAACCATGTGCGCACAACGATATGTGCAATGCTGGAAACAGCGCAGATCCAACCACAAGAGATAGACCACGTCATCCTGCATATGCCCAATGGCAAATTCCCTGCACGCATGGCCAAAGAATGCGGCTTTAGCACAGAACAGATGGAACACGGATTCATTGTGCGCGACATTGGCAACACGTACAGCGCATGCTCTCTTCTAGGACTTGCACACGTCCTGCAGAAAGCGGAAAAGGCACAGAAAATCCTTCTCGTATCATATGGATCCGGTGCAGGATGCGACGCATTCCTGCTCACAATGCTGCGCAAAGGCACACCACTACCCCCGAATCCTACCGAAACGGCATACGTGACGTATAGCCAATACCGACAAAGAATGGCTGTATGAAATCAAAATACTACCCTCTACACCTCGCCCGCCCTTTCCCCTACACTACCCTCAACATCCTCACATGGAGCGTGACATCTTCATCATTGGATCAGGACAGACACCATTCGGAGAATGGTGGGATAAAGGCATCCGCGAACTCGCGGATGACGCCATAGAAAAAGCGCTGGAAAATGCACCATGCTCTGCCATAGACATCGATATGGTCATTGTTGCGAACATGCTGGCTGAACACGTTTCGGGACAAGCACATCTGGGCTCCATGATTGCAAGCCTGCTCCCTCACCAGCCACCGGCAATCCGTGCAGAAGCGGCATGCGCATCTGGAGCCGTAGCAATGCATACCGCCTGCAGCATGCTGGAAAGCGGCAGAGCCCGCAACATCCTGGTAGTAGGCGTGGAAAAGATGACCGATGCGGATAACAGTACTATCACCAGTGCGCTGATGGGTGCGGCAGACAACGACAAAGATGCACCCTCCGGCATCACGTTCCCCGGGCTCTTCGGACTCATTGCTTCGCGCTACATGCACGAATACGGCCTGACACGGGAACAGCTCAGCTGTGTGAGCTCACTGCACCATGCACAGGCAATGGACAATCCTAACGCACAGTTTCGGTCCCCAGCCATGCCCGACCAGGTCTCTGCCAGCCCGCTCGTAGCGGATCCTCTGCGATTACTGGACTGCTCACCCATTAGTGACGGAGCTGCGGCCTGTATACTTTCAACGGAACACAAGAGTCCATTGCGACTGGCCGCATCGCAAATCACCACGGACACGACGAGCATCACCGGACGAACGAACCTGACCAGTTTTGCTGCAACCAGGGAAGCTATGGAACATGCCCTCACAGAAGCCGCAATCGAACGCAGCGACATCAGCACGGTGGAGCTGCATGACTGCTTCTCTATTGCAGCGGTCATCAGCCTAGAAGACCTGGGATTTGCGGAACCGGGACGAGGCATAGAACTGTACCAACATCCGGACCCCGCATTCGGCATCAACCGAAGCGGCGGACTCAAAGCATGTGGCCACCCTGTGGGTGCCACGGGAATCAAGCAAGTAGTAGAAATAGGAAAACAGCTGCTACAGAGTAAAAAACAATGGGGGCTTGCGCAGAACTTCGGCGGCATCGGTGCAACGTGCTGTATTCACATTATAGAAAACCTCTCATCCACGCACAGCCATGTATGACACACCCGCTTCACTCTCACGGCAGCAGAAACAGAGGAGAAACCGGAATCAGCCGGGCACCGTACTCGCGTATACAACAGTACGGCACCCGCCTACTGGATTCGGTGAATCACCACGACAGATTGCACTGATTTCCCTGGAAGACGGCACACGCGTTCTGGGCAATATGACAACGCAGGAACCCCTGGAAATAGGACAGGCAGTCATTCCGCGCATGCGGCTCATGCGAACGAACGAACAGGGATTGCGCACATACGACATCGCCTATGAGCCAGTGATGCCGGTCCGACAAGCGATGCAAAGACATCCTGGACGGTACATCGTGGCACTAACGGGACCATCGGGCGTCGGCAAGACGACGATCAATCTGCTGCTCTCCAGTGGCCTGAGTGAGTATGTGCAACACGTCCCCATTCTCACAACCCGTACGCCAAAAACAGGCGATGCCGATGAATACCGCCACATTTCCATGGAGGAATTCACACAGCGAAAAAAGGCCGGCGAAATCATCGCCGCAACTGCGATTCCGTCGCGCCATGAAAAACGATGGTACGGATACTGCAGAAAAGATATCGAAGCAATCTGGAAGAAGGGGAAAATTCCCACAGTGGTCACAGAAATGCACCTGCTGCAAGACCTGGCACAGTACTACGGCAGAAGGAGCATCATTTCCTGCGGACTCCTTCCTCCCGGCCGAAGCCGCCGCGCCATGCTGTCACAATTGCTCCACCGCCTGCGCAAACGCGGCCGAGACAGCGAAGAAAGTATCGAAGACCGCATTCGCAACGCAGAAAGCGACCTACAGTTCTTCGAACAGAGAGCGGATCTATTCGACCACCTGATTGTGAACGAAGATCTGGAACGTGCGACAGGAATCATTAAACACTCGGTACTGCGCCTCAGCGCTATGACAAGCAACCCAATCGAGTCGTAATTTTCGGGGAAAAAACGTACAATCCCTCCATGCCAAGACCGCACAAATGGTATTGCGAAAAAGTGGAGCTCTTCGCGGGACTCACGGAAGCAGAAATGCAGGAAATCATCCCCGGGATACTGCACGAGGAATACAAGAAGGGACAGCTCATCTACGCACCCCACGATCGAATGCGCTGCACCTGCATCCTCAAGGATGGAGAGGTAACACTCTATACGCTTGTGGAAGGAAAGAGAGTCATCCTGGATATTTTAAATCCGGGAGCCGTATTTGGCGCATTCGGCACACAGGAAACTGAACGGCAAATGTATGCGGAAGCATCACAAAATTCTGCCATCTGCAAACTGCCGCACAATTTTTTTCTCAAACTCATGCAGCACAAACCTCAAATCGCTATGCGGGCTTTTAGCATCCTGAGCAAACGCATCGCACAGTACCAATTACAAGTACAGCTGCTGTCCGGTCTAGCAGCGCGCGAACGCATTCTGGCAACGATACGGCTGCTCAACGCCAAAGAAGAACAGAACATCCTCCCGCCAATTCTCCGCAGACCCATATCCATCACCCATGAGAAACTGGCGAATATGACCGGCCTGACGCGTGAAACGGTCACCAAACAGCTCAACCAGCTCATCGAAGAAAACCTGGTACAGGTACATAGACGGCATA
>JAAYXY010000024.1 GCA_012515645.1 Candidatus Peribacteria bacterium
TAATGTGCAAAATGTGACAAAAGTCTTGCGTAAAAAGTAAAAATATTGGATGATAACTCCCCTAATAAATTGTTCATGGGGAAACTCCCACGCTCCCTCCACCAGGCGATTGATCCCTTCGCCCGTGCCTATCAGCAGACGGCGCAGGAGTACGATGCATATCTTGGAGAGGAATGGGAACATAACTATGGTGCACTGCAGGCGGATTGGCAGAAGCACTATACGATGCGTGATGAGATGCTTGCAGACGGTATTCTGCGCACGGCAGAGGAACAGAATTTGCGGCGGAGAGATATGAACATTGCGCTCATTGGGCCGGGATTCCAGCCGGTAAACCGTGAATTGAGTATGCACACGGTACGCTTGCTCCTTGCAGAAATGCGCACCATTGTTGTGGTCGACTTCTCTCAGCGCGTCGTGCGTAATGCGGTGGAAGACCTCATGCACGCCGGCGTGAAGCCGGAGAAGCTTGTAGAGATGGAGTTTGATATCACTGATGCGTTGCACCTGGTGTATAACAGCAGAATTCGACAGCTCTTCGGACATGTTCAAACAGAAGAAGCATTCCTGGAAGCGGCCATACAGGCAGGGAAGGTCACAGGGGAAGATATGCGGGAGGATGCGGCGAGAGAATTACATGAACGGATTATGACGCAGATGGAAGGAGTACCGGACTTGCTGATTTCCGGTGGTTTGAACAAAAACCGCACATACCGTTTGAGTGAGATCGAATCTGGCAATACGGCAAAACCGTTGCCGTTGCATTATGCCGCATACCAAATGGTTGTTGCGGGGACGGGAGTGCCCTCAGAACATGTCATGTGGGATCGTTTTGCAGAGGTGACATCCGACGAGGGGCACGGAGCGATGAAGCCGGCGGCAAATCGGGACGATCAGCGGCGGCAAGCATTCAAGCGTATCCATGCCATGATTACGCGCTACAATACGGAAGTGACCAAAGAGACCGTCAATCGCATGATTGAACAGAACCATTATCCCGACAGCGATGTGCAGGTGCACATTGCTACGGATGTTTCGACTGTGTACCGCGAGCCCGAATTCGGCAAAATGCCTCGGCTGAATGTCGATGATCTGGATGAATTCTGCGATAGACAGGAATACACAATTAAAGCCATGCCGGCAGGGACATGGCATGACAGCCCGGATCATTCCCACGAAATTTACGACATTTTCTGCAAGAGGAAGCCAGGATGTGGTGCTGAAGTTGCCCCGCGACCGTCATCGGATGATGCGATGCAGAAAGAGTCGAAACCCGAATAGCTGCACGAGCAGGGTGTATGGTATAGTAATCATTCCTTTTTTCTATGTGCCCCATGGTACTGGTCGATGATAATTCCACAGTGCTGACCATTGGCGATCCAATGCCGCATTTCACCCTGCCGTCCACGGGAGGCATCATCCTCAATACGCACCAGATCAAAGACCCCGTGCTCGCGGTCATCTTCACATGCAACCATTGCCCGTACGCGCAGGCATACGAAGACCGCCTCATAACACTGGCGAACGAACTGGAAGGCGAAGGTGTGCAGCTGGTTCTCGTGAACAGCAACGATGCTGCCAGTTATCCGGAAGATTCATTTGCTCACATGCAGGAACGTGCAAAAGAGAAAGGATTTCCGTTTCCGTATTGCTGCGACGAGTCGCAGGCGGTCGCACGCGCCTATGGGGCGCTGTGCACGCCACACTGCTTCGCGTTCGGGCCGCAGCGCATTTTGCAGTACAAAGGGAGGGTCGATGATGATTGGGAGCATCCGGATGAGGTGCGTGACCATTCGCTGCGCAATGCGCTCACCGCGCTTGCACAGGGCAGGACGCCTCCGGTACAGGAGGCGAATGCGATCGGATGTTCGATCAAGTGGCGGGAATAACGGCCGGGCGGGGTTCCGTGCGCAGTACCAACACTTCCGGCCAAGCGAACAGGCGTGCCCGCGCACTGGATTCACCGATGCCGCGTGTAATGATGAGGGTCGTGTCATCGTCGATGGCGAAGTCGCCGTATACATACTCCCGTCCCAGATCTGTCGCAGGGAAGGACAGTGCTCCAATGTACGGCAGACGAATCTGTCCGCCATGCGTGTGGCCGCTGATGATCAGGTCGGCGGCACGCGAACGTTCATCCAGTATGATCCCGGGGTTGTGCGAGAGCAGGATTGTCGGCATGCCGGCTGGTATACCGTCCAGTGCTGCTCCCAGATCTTCCGCGCCGGTCCACAAATCATTGATACCAGCGATGGCAATGGAAGCTTGCCCCGTA
>JAAYXY010000025.1 GCA_012515645.1 Candidatus Peribacteria bacterium
ACAAGAGGAGGAGGTACGGCAGTGAACAGGACGTTGGCGGATCCAACAATAAAAACAGAACTTGGGAGAATTAGAGACGCAATACAAAACAATAGTCCACCAGACTATAGAGTACTCGCACAACATCTTAATCAAAACCACAGAGGAGTAGATATACGAGCTGTACTAGAACGCAGTCCAGAACTCAATGCGACAAACGGAATGGTTAGTCAAAAATCACTCGATGAGATCGTCACTGAAATCAGAGCTGCAATGCCGCCAAACCCGTAATACATGCCAATAGACGTACCACCACAGGCACCGAAGGCACCGAAGGTGCCGGAACGAAACCGCGAGAGAATCGCGGAGCTCGCACAGCAAAACGAGAGGCTGGAAGAGCTGTACAAACCGCTCTTTGAGCGGATGAAACTGGGCGCGGACATAGCGGCTGAAAACGCCGGAAACCCGCAGAATGCCATCATGTCGCGCATTGACGAAAACTACAGCCAGCTCATGCAAAACCGCGTAGAAACATATCTGCTCTCAGGCACGCCCGAAGCGCTGCGACAGCAGTACCAGCAGGTGAACCAGAATCGGGAAACGGCATTCATGGGCGAACGGGACCGCGAAGCAATCCAGGACGCGCTGGGACTCTTCTTAAAAACAGAGAAAGGACATGATCCCCTGCTGCAGTACTACCCCTCTGTCACCGGTGACGGCAATGTGGCGCACGTGCGAACGGAAGTGCTATACAGGCACATGCAAACGCTGCAGAGCATTACACCGACACACCCGTCCCAACATGCATTCCTGGAACAGTGCACCGCGGCGCTGCAGACGATCATCGCCATGGATCCCATAGCGCAATCCGTACTGGAAGCCACGGTCAAACGCGAAGAACAGCAGAGCAAATCTCCCATGAATACGTTCAAAAAAACAGGAAGGCTCGCCCTGGTCCTGTTGGGCGTAGGTGGAGCAGTCGTCTCACTGGTAGCCAATAGAGGCAAACCATCGCTGCCGCTCGCCATGTATGCAGGAATCGCCTACCTGGGATACAACGGCGGCCTGCCTAAAGGGAGTCATAAACGCCAGAAGGATCAACTGGCATTCTTGCCCCGCCAGCAACGTGAACAAGTAGACCAGATCGTGCCACTCGTGCAACAGCCATTCGAAACACTGGCACGCACATACGGCATCAGCGGCCGCGAATGGGCGCGTATAACCGGACGACTGATGGCACCAGACGGCAGGCAACGTATGCGGCGACTGGAACGGGAGCTCAAGAATAAGAATACGGAACAAACGCCGCAGGAACTCCACGAAGCATTTGCAGAAAGCATAGCCCCCAGACCTGCAGAAAACGCACACATTGCATTCCGAAACATGAAACCGGAAGACCGCATGCACTTCTGCCGCATCGTGCAGGGCGTCACCGATGCGGAAGCGCAACGGATCCTTCTGCAATTCATAGAAAACGACATGGGCAACCATCTGTGGAAAGAGCTGTAAACTCTAGGGAAAACCTCAGCTCTCCTTGCGCTTGAATTCCTGGATGTACGCCTCCAGCACATCACCTTCCTGCAAAGGAATCGACGTCTCCACTTTCATACCACACTCGGTCCCCTCTTTGGCTTCCTTAATATCCTTATCGACTTTCTTCAACGAAGTGATACGACCCGTTCCTACATCCTGCCCGTCGCGCTGAATACGAAAAGGTACACGCTTAATAATGCCATCTGTAACTTTGCCTCCCACAATCTGTTCGCTCCTCTTTGTGAGGAAGACACCACGAATTGCCAAATGTCCCAGGACACGTTCCTGTTCCTCCGGCTCCACCAAGCCAAGAAGAAGCGCATCAATATCATCTAGAAGAGCGTAAATAATGTCATAGGAACGCACTTTGACCCCCTCCCGTTCCGCGAGACGTTTAGCACCGACGGGAACAGGCACATGGAAAGCAACAACAATACCATCACTCGCAGAAGCCATCATGACATCATTTTCCGAAACACCGCCGACAGCACTGTGAATGACTTTGACATTCACCGCATCAGTCGCCTTTTTATTCAGGGAATCCTGTATGGCTTCCAGTGAACCGTGCGTATCTGCCTTGAGCACGATTTTAAGATGACGAAGTTGCCCCTCCGACAAGCGACTGACCAGATCAGCGAAACTGCGTTTCCTACTCGCATCATGCCGCTTCTGCAATTCGGAAGCCATGCTGCGCGCCACATGCTCACTAGGAACCACCTGCAGAATATCTCCTACAGAAGGCACATCACTGAACCCCGAAACACGCACGGTGCCGGAGGGAGGAACAACCTCGCGACGCTCACCACGGGCGTCCATCATCACACGAACCTTACCCGTCGCTGCACCACACAGAAACGCATCGCCTGTACGCAGAGTCCCCGCATTCACAATGAGAGTCGCAAGCGGGCCATGAGAGGGATCTAAGTGACTCTCAATCACCGTAGCAACAGCGCTGCGATTGGGATTCGCACGAAAATCCTGCAATTGCGACAGAAAAACAATGTGGTCAAGCAGCTCCGGGATGCCCTGTTTATTCACGGCGCTGCACGGAAGCACTGGAATATTGCCACCCCAGTCTTCGGGCTGAAGCCCCTGCGCCGCCAATTCGCCTTTGACCTTGTCTGGATCAGCGTTCTCCTTATCCATCTTATTCAGGGCAACGATGATGGAAACTCCTGCTTCCTTCGCATGGTTGATCGCTTCGACCGTCGTCGGCATTACACCTTCATCCGCAGCCACAACGATGATGACAATATCCGTCACCTGCGCGCCGCGGGCGCGCATCGCGGTGAACGCTTCGTGCCCCGGCGTGTCCAAAAAAGTAATAGGATGCTCCTCATCACTACCAGCACTGCGATGCACGATTTGGTATGCACCAATGTGCTGCGTGATACCGCCGGATTCCCCGGCAACAACATCCGTTTGGCGTATCGCATCCAGTATGGACGTCTTACCATGGTCCACATGCCCCATCACAGCGACAATCGGCGGGCGCGGGAGCAATGTCTCCGGTTCATCCTTGAGGAGCTCCTGGAGATTGCGAGCGAGCAAGTGCTCCACATTGGCAATCCCCTCCTCTTTGCGCACATCAATGCAGAGCTCCGCCGCAACAATAGCAGCAGTATCGTAATCAATGGGCTGATTGATGGTCGCCATGACACCGTTCTTCATGAGCACCTGCACAACAGCCGGAATCTGAACGCCGGTCTTCTCGGCGAATTCTTTCACTGTCAGTTGCGCTGGCAATGCGACCGTGCCTTCCTTCCGCTTGATTTGCTGTTGCATCGCAGTAGCATGACGCTTGCGGGATTGCTCCTGTTTCTCCTGCCGCAACGCTTCGCGATCCGCTTTGGTCGGTTGCTGCGTCGCTTCCAGCTTCTTGCGTTCTTTGGCAACCGCTTCCTGAGAAACGCCATCCAGTGTGAGTTTGCGCAGCACCTTCAGGCCCTCCGAAGAAACACTCTCCTCTGCAGGACGCTCAGGAACAGCCGCTGCAACAGGCTCCTCAACCTGCGAGTCACGCAACACAGGGCCATGTGCTGATGGTGCATCGCGCCCATCGGTACCGGATTCCGTGAAACCCAAAGCTTCCATATCCACTGCAATGCCATGCTTACGCGAAAGCACCCGCAGAATACCCTGCGCCAATACATCGGGTATCTCGCGATCACTCGCCTTGACGCCGAAATCCACTTCCGTGAGCTCGTGGCGCAACTGCTGGCCGGTCATGTGCAAGGCTTTAGCGACCTGAACGAGACGCATAGACGCAAGAGATATAAATGCATTGCCAGTCTAACAGAGGGCACTGCATCGACAAGCGAATGTGCTCTTTACTTCGCGTCTTCCTGACTGGATGGCTGTACCAGATCAGAAACCACGTCTGTACCGGCAGACCGTAGAGCATCTGTATCCGAGAGATCGCGAAGCACATCCGTCTCTGTAGCAGCGCCGGAATGCGTTTGAGGAAGCATACGTTCTTCCTGCAATGGAACACTGCCGCTAAAAGAACGAAGGTGTGCTTTGAGCTGCTGAATACACTCCAGAACCTGCAAATCGAAATTATCAAATCCATGCACACGGAATCCGGCCGCTCGCGGATGTCCACCTCCGCCGAAGAGAGCGTGTGCCATCTTGCTGGCATCAACGGAGGAAGAAGAACGCATACTCGCTTTGAGTCCGCCATCCTCCAGTTCCGTGAATAGCACGTAAAGATGCGCATCGGGAATAGTAGAAATCAATTCATCCAAAAGCCCGTGCGTCTCCTTGCTCTCCGCACCCATCTCCGCAAGATCTTCCCTAGACACAGAAGACCAAACAATACCTGCACCCGCATCTACTTGCATACGATTGAGCGCCCTGCCCCACACACGCAACGTGGAAAGCGGCTTCGTCTTGTAGATGTGCCGAATGATTTCCTGCTGTCTGGCGCCTTTCTCCAGGAGTTCCGCTGCCACTTCCAACGAACGCGGCGTCGTGTTGGGATTCTGGAAACTGCGCGTATCTGTGATCAATCCTGTGAGCAGCAACGTAGCCACATCCGGCGTAAGATGCTGCGCGAGATCAGGATCATTTTGACACCATTCGTACAATACCGCTGTGGCACTGGCAGCCGAAGGATCCACAAGCTGCAGTGTGCCGTAACGCGTATTACTCACATGGTGGTCTACATTTAAGACAGGCATCGTAGAAAAGAGCCGCGGATGCTGGGTATGGAGCGAACCCAGAAGCGGCAAATCGGCTGTATCGACAACAACAATCATATCATACGGGTATTCCCCATCGGAAAATACCACCTGTTCTTTGCGTATGGTGCCGCCCTTGGGCACAACAATAATATTCACCTTCCTGTCTTCCACTGAATAACGCAACTTGTCCACTTCGACCCCGTCATCGAGATTGATGGTAAGAACGTACTGTTCCTGTGCCGCCAAATCTTCAGACATGTGATCGAAACCTGGTAGAAAAGCGAGAGACTCCGGTGGCGTGTCTGGGCACACAACAGTGACATCTTTGCCCAGTGCGCTGAAGAGGTGATAACAAGCCAGAGCGGCGCCCAGGCCATCGGGATCCACATTGGCATGCGGCAGAATGAGAATGCGCCTGTGCTGACGCAGTGCATGGCTAGCTGCCGAGAATTCTTCCTTGGAAAGGCTCATGATGCTAACGTGTTATTATAACACAATTATGATTGTTAATCAACAATTGGAGAAATAAGGCTGCATGAAAGCACAACGTGCATGGTGCAGCAACCAAAAAAGCCTACAGGAATGCCTTGGCATGAAAGTTGTAGCAAGACGCAGAGAAATTCCGTAGCATAGGCACTACGGGGCGTAGTTCAGTTGGTAGAATGCACGGCTGGGGGCCGTGTGGTCGCTGGTTCGAGTCCAGTCGCCCCGACCAAACATTGCTTACAAAGGCGACTGATACCGTGCACTGTCTCCCAAATGCTCTTCGATCCGCAGGAGCTCGTTGTATTTGCACACGCGATCCGTACGGGAAAGCGAACCGGTTTTTATCTGTCCCGTCCGCATCGCAACCGCGAAATGCGCGATGAATGTGTCCTCCGTTTCACCGCTACGATGACTGACAACAGCAGTCCAACCACTCTGCTGCGTCAACGCAACCGCATCAACTGCTTCACTCACTGTGCCAATCTGATTCAATTTAATGAGAACGGAATTGACAGCTTTTTTCTTTATGGCCTCCTGAATGCGCTCTGTATTCGTTACGAGCAAATCGTCCCCGACGAGCTGCAATCGACCCCCCATCGTAGAAGTCATATGCGCAAACCCATCCCAATCATCCTCACTGTGACTGTCTTCTATGCTCACAAGCGGATAAGTGTCTGCAAGAGTTTTGTAATATTCCGTCAAATCTCCCGCCGTAAGCGTCTGCCCATCCACGGTGTACGCACCATCATGAAAGAATTCCGATGCAGCTGCATCAATTGCGAGATGGATCTTCTCCTCATACCCGGCAGCATTGATGGCCTGCAACAGGAAAGCGAATGCTTCGTCGGCATCGCTAACACGCGGGGCAAAGCCCCCCTCGTCACCCACAGCCGTAATATGCCCAGCATCCCGCAGAAGCGTCTTGAGTGCATGGAACGTCTCTGCTCCCGCACGCAACGCATCCGCGAAACAACGGAATCCCGTGGGAACAATCATACATTCCTGGAAGGAAAGGCCGCTATCGGCATGCTTGCCGCCATTGATGAGATTCATGTGCGGCACAGGCAATAGCACTGGATCCCCGCTGCCATATTGGTCGGCAAGCGACTGGTACAACGGTCTGTGTTCCGATGCGGCACGGGCACGGCATACGGCCATGGAAATACCGAGAATCGCGTTGGCGCCGAAGGTGGATTTGGTGGGGGTACCGTCCAGTTCCATGAGCGCCGCATCAATGCTGCGGTGATCGGCAATGTCCTTGCCAAGCAGCGCAGAGGCCAGAGGACCATTCACATTGGCAATCGCCTTCGCAACAGACTTTCCCCCATAGAGAACAGGGTCACCATCCCGCAATTCCAATGCCTCGTGCGTTCCAGTTGATGCACCGGACGGTACGGACGCCCTGCCAAAAGAACCGTCACTGAGCTCACAATCGACTTCGACTGTAGGATTACCGCGCGAATCAAGAATTTGCCGCGCATGGAGAGATGTAATGGCTGGCATGCGCACAGCATAACATAATTCCATCGCAGACGTTCCAGAGCACGATTAGAAGCCACGCACATCCCGCGCCCGCGCATGGAGAACGCCACAGTAACCTGCGATGAGCGCCAAAATAATGGCCGCCCATCCAAAACCGGAACCAGGCAATTGGTCCGGCTGCGAATCCACATCGCGAATATACGTGCCGGTGCCGCCGGGCTGCAGCGTATCGGGAAGGCGCTGCCACGGAAGCATGCCCTCGTCTGCAGGTATGTGCATATCTATATCGCCGGATGCAAGAGGAGACTCTGCATCTTCGGGGGACCGACGCAAAGCGGCACGCATCTGTTCCTGGAAACGCCGGAGCGCCGACCTCCACGCTTCTTCACCCGGATCAGATGAGGACGCTAGGCTGCTTACGCCATTGCTGGAACCATCCAGAATCGCAATACCACGATCCGTTTCGCCATCGGAAAACGTATGATCGGCAACCAACGGCTCCCAAATTACCGAGGCAATGGTCGCATTGAACTCAGATGACGCTTGCTCGCTGAGAATACCGAAGAACACAAACGGAATGAAGAACATAGAGAGCAAAGCAATACGCATACCCCAGCGACGAATGACACTCAAACAAAAGAGAATAAGCATGAAGAAACCGACAAGAACGAGAGGCAGAGACCAACCCCAGGCGATCCAGAGCGACAGAAAAGAGAGTTCCTGTACGAACATACCGACCAACTGTAAAACCAACCACAGAAGCAACATGCCCATCGGCAACCAATGGAGAAGACGGAATTCATAATCTGCACGATTGCGCCGGAGTACCGGATACACCATAAACGGATACACCAGAGAAATTGTGAATGCAACACCCCAGGGTGCAATACCTCCTGGCAATGCAGGCAACGTCGCCAATGTTATACCTGCACACAGAATGGCAAGAGCCAACAGAACAATGAGCCAGGTTTCCTGCTTGTGCTTCAGGGGCATACAACTTGG
>JAAYXY010000026.1 GCA_012515645.1 Candidatus Peribacteria bacterium
ATGCAGCATCACTCAAACTGCATGTACTCATGGGACTTTTTGTAGGGCTACTGGTAGGCATGAATCTATTGGGAAACAAGATCACAACTCTGTTTGGCATCTCTGTATCCGTCGGCATTTTCATGGTACCGCTCACATTCCTGATCACAGATATTGTGGAAGAAGTATACGGCAAACACATAGTCAAACACTTCATCATCGCCGGAGTCATCGCGCTTATCCTCATGTTCCTCTATGCAGGATTCTTCGTATGGCTGCCGCCGAACGCACGGTTCACGTACAACGAGGAATACCGGATCGTGTTCGGATCCAGTATGCGCATCATCGTCGCAAGCCTGACCGCGTTCCTGCTGGCGCAATTACATGACATATGGGCATTCGCCTACTGGAAGGAACGCACGCACGGCAAAGCGTTATGGCTGCGCAACAATCTTTCCACATGGGTATCGCAGATAATCGATACTCTGGTATTCATGATGATCGCGTTCTACCAGGTAACACCGAAATTCACATTCGCATTCATCATAAGCTTGGCAATACCGTACTACCTCTTCAAACTCGGATTCGCTGTGTTGGACACCCCGTTCGTGTATCTGGGAGTGTGGTGGCTGCGAGGCAAAGAGGAATAAAACGCGAACATGCACAGCAAAATCAAAAAAAATCAACTGCCCAAGCGTGCTGGGCATTCTAATCGATAATCCACCGCCATCGCCCGAGCCCAGCAATCACGACATGCAGCAGACATCAGCCACTAGATCTGATGTATGGGATGTAAAGTGCACTGAACGACTGTACCACATAACTGCGTGCAGGAACGCAAAGCGACTACGTCGCTACGTACCACATAAAACAGCTGCTCGCTTCGCTGCGCGCAGTTGTATGTGGTACCGCCAGGGGGAATCGAACCCCCGTTACGAGGATGAGAACCTCGCGTCCTAACCACTAGACGATGGCGGCGAACAAGTGGAGTGCATAACCATGGTACTGAGACAGGGCACCTGCGCAAAATGAAAGGAGTAAAATATTGGCAAAAGACCGCAAAAATCGTAGGATTTGCAGCTGCTATGCGCATCTTCGCGCTCGAAACGAATAGACAACGGCTCATCAAACGCTTCTGCTACGAAGAAGACGGTGAATGCGTTGTACTGCAGACCGGATACCACACTCTCTCATTCTTCTTTGCAATGCTGCGGGAGATTTTCATGACAATACTGTTTTTTAGTGCTGGTCTCACCGCCTGGATATTTGATCTCCCCATGTTCTGGATCAGCATGACTCTGCTGTTGCTATGGGTAGCATTCGTGTTCTTCAACATGCTCAAGGCATATATCGACTGGTTTTACGATTTCATCTTCGTCACCACGGATAAGGTAGTACTGGTCGATCAAACATCGCTCTTCAAACAGGAAATCATGCCCATACACATCGAACACATCGGCGGAGTGAGCACGTTCACACAATTCTGGGATATTTTTCCGTTCGGCGGCATCTGTATACATCTCAAGGAGGGAATACACGGAAAAGAAATCTCAAAGAAGTACGTGCCGAATGCCCGGGAATTTGCAGGACAGATCTCCGATGTGATCACCCGTTACCAACGCCGGAACCACGGGAAGTATCCGCCGGCTACAGACGCTCCCGCAACGCAGCAAGCTGCCGCTGCGTAAGAACTGTAAGCAGTGCCGCATCGGGAGTATTGCGAATGGCAGATATGGTTTGGAATTGTTCCAGGAGCCGCTCTTTCGTTGCCGCACCAATGCCGGGAACGGTATCCAAAACGGAATGCACCGCATGCCTGGCGCCGCGCTTTTCGCGGTGGCGATTCGCGAACCGGTGTGCCTCGTCGCGCAGGCGCATGAGGAGGAACTTCGCCTGTGAATCTTTGGCAAACACAACGGGCACACCACTGCCGGGAACAAACACTTCCTCCTCACGCTTGGCCAAACCAATAACGGGAATAGTGAACTGCAATTCTTTGAGAACATCTGTAGCCGTACCAAGCTGGCCTTTGCCACCGTCAATAACAAGGAGATCCGGTGAAGAGGAGAGCGATACATCAGGTTTGTTGTCCGATGGAACATAGACCATGGCCAGGGAAGCGACCTTGCGTCTTGCCTGCGCAGCCAGTTCCGCCTGAATGCCCTTGGGCGACGTATGGA
>JAAYXY010000027.1 GCA_012515645.1 Candidatus Peribacteria bacterium
CAAGCTCTACATCCCGTTGATTGAGAACAGTGCGATACTCCGAGACGCCACCAGACGCTGGTTCGGCGTTGATGGCGTACACCAGGCGTTGTGTCTCTGGACGCAGACCGGGAAAATCCCAACGCACACCACCGGGAACGTTGCCGCGTTCCCCAACAATCTCACCATAAACATCTTCCGGATCAGCAACCGCTTCTACATGCACCGTCTGGTCGGGATCTACAAAAATCGGTTCCTGCGTGCGGAACACCATACCCGCCTGGTTTTGGAGGCGCGAACCGCTGCGCAGGGTGTAACGTTCACTCGATTCGTTATGCACCGTCATAATAGCCCGCGCATTCTGGCCAATGAATTCACGACTGACCTGGTCGAAAGTCATGGAACGATGCAAGCGGATCACAATAGGTTTGAGTTCTAACGAACGCACGCGATCCGGCAAATCAACCAGGGCGCCGGACTGTACGAGGAAGATATTGGCAGTCTGGCTAACCGTATCGTTACGCGGCGTCACGGTAATATCGGCAGACGGCAACAGGCGGAAAATAACGAAACCGAAAAGGATGATGCTCACGGCAATGAGCACCCAAACGCGAACCTTAGGCAGCGAGAGAACGCCGATCGCCTGTAATTTGGAACGGAGTTGCTGTCGCCAGAGAGCAGGAGAGAGTGTCCGGATGATGGTACTGAGCTGTGGATGCCCCGCCAGAAGGCGTCGCACATCGTCTAAGTGATCGAAAACGCGGATGCCTTTCTCCCGTGCCATCGCAACGAGGTCGCGGCTGCGCGTCACGAGCCGCACCCGACTGCTCACAGATTGGAGTAACGAAAGCAGGGCAGCCCTGTCGTGCTCGCTCGCAAGCAATTCCTCATCATGCACCGCAGAGAGAACGACGATAACATCATCCTTCGTGCCGCGGATACGGCGCAGAAACGCCGACCAGGACTCCCCTTCTGCCGGCGTCAGGACAGTCACGCGATCATCCATGGTTCTTCGACAGCGCTACGAGTCCAGGAAGGGGTGTGCCCGCAATCATTGCCAACATTGCACCCCCGCCCATGCTAACGAAGGTGTACGCATCCATGGAATAACCGTAGCGGGTGTGAAAGTCGATCGTATCACCGCCGCCGACAATCGTCGTGGCTCCGGCTTTGGTACACTCGGCAACTGCTTCCGCTATGCGTTTGGTGGCATGCGAAAACCTATTGTATTCATACAGTCCCAACGGACCATTCCAGACAATAGTTTTCGCTTTGCGGATCACCTCGATGTACCGCTCAATCGTCACTTTGCCTATATCGAAAATCTTCATGTCTCCGCCAATGTTTTCCACAGGAAGATTAATCTTCTCTGCTTTTTCCTCCGGAACGGAAGCTACCACGACATCCCGCGGTACATGCACCATGGCCAGCTCCGGTTTCTCGCTCTCCAGCATGATCTCCTGAGCCTTCTCCATGTATTGTTCCTCGTACTTCGACTCGCCAACATCGAAACCGCGTGCGGCAATGAATGTATTGGCAATGCATCCGCCGAGCAGCACATCGTCACCTGCACCAAGACAGTGCTCAATCACCGGTATCTTCGTCTCCATTTTCGCGCCGCTGATGATGAGGGCAAACGGGCGGGCAGGGTGGTTATTCACCGCACCGACATGTTGCACTTCCTGTTCCAGATGCAATCCCATATACGCAGGAAGAATGGCGGGAACACCGACCATACTCGCATGAGCTCGGTGGCAATTGGGGAAAGCGTCATTCACGTACACATCGGCCAACGATGCCAGTTCCTTGGCAAATTGGGGATCATTGGCTTTTTCCCCCGGCTCGAAACGCAGGTTTTCCAGCAAGAGTACCTGCCCCGGGCGAAGCGCCACACTCTTCTTCCCAGCCTCTTCGCCAATGCAGCTCGATGCAAAATCTACATCGACCCCAAGGAATGTCTGCAAAAGCGGCACGAGCGGTTTTTGAGAGAACGCTGGATCGGCTTTGCCTTTGGGACGCCCTTGATGCGCCATGATGATGAGAGCTGCACCGGCATCCAGAATGTGCCGCATGGTAGGCACAACCGCTTCGATGCGGGATGCATCGCTGACAGTACCATCGGTAATCGGCACATCGAACCCTGCACGCAGGAGGACGCGCTTGCCCGTGAGTGAAGCATCAGAGAGTTTCTGCATAAACAAATGAGGGAACGTGCATGCATTCTAGCAATACCGCACCGGCATGACGAGCAGGCACCATTGACGCAGGAACAGATCTCACGCTGACGAATGGAGCAAGCGCAGACAGGCAGCAGGATCCAGTAACACATGTTCCGATACAGAGAGTCCGCAGAGCACGCCGCCGTCATTAACAATGACGGCGGGCAAGCAATGGAGCTCACAGCGATCGAGAAAAGGAATGATTGACGCGCGCAGATCCGGTGCAAGAACATAGAGTCGCCGATCGTAATGGAACATCTCACTCAAACGTTCGAGTAGGGAATCCTCTGTAGCGGTATAGCGCACCATGCACGCATCGAAACCGGCAGTACGCAAATACGCATTCCATGAACGCAGCAGTGCAGTCATGAGGGGATGCCTGCCCAGCACGCCGTAAATCTCCCGGTGACAGGCCATGCGAACGTGAGACACACGTGTATGATACGCGCACATGGAAGAAATGCCGACGCTCCTCTGGTTACCCGCATGCGCGTTCGCAGGAACAGTGCTGCTCATAGCTGCCGCAATGCGTGTATTTCCACGGTGGGGTCTGCTCGATTTTCCCGAACGCTACGGCCTGAACCGCAAACGCCTCCCCTACCCTGTCGGCATCGCCGCCGTTATAACATTCCTCGCAGTATTCATACTGTATATGCCGCTGAATCAACAGAATACCGGACTAATTTTGGGCATCGTATTGCTGGCAGGTATCGCATACATCGATGACCGACGACCGCTGCCGGCACTGCCGCGATTCGGCGTGCAGATCGCCGTAGCACTGCTGATATTCGCCACAGGGACACGCATTTACACGATTACCAATCCAATAGGTGGCATCATCAGCCTCGACACCTTCGTCATCCCCTGGGCGCTCTTCCGGAATCCGCCAGTCTGGAGCGGTATATTCACCGTCCTATGGCTTCTGCTCACCATCAATGCACTCAACTGGTTCGACGGCATTCCGGGGCAGGTATCGCTGCTCTCCACGATCGGTTTCCTCACCATAGGTGCGCTGGCACTCAGTCCAAGAATTGCGCACATGGATCCTCAGATGCAAAAAGCATTAGCAACACTGGCATTCTCACTCGCCGGTGTCAGTGGAGCATGCCTCATGTTCGATTTCCCTCCAAACCGCATCCTCCTGGGAGATACGGGATCCATGTTTTTCGGCCTCATGCTGGGTGTGCTGACGATTTACGCAGGCGGCAAAGTCGCAACGGCATTCCTGGTATTGGGAGTGCCACTGATCGATAGCGGCATCGTCATTGTGCGCCGCATGATGCAAGGACGCCTGCCCTGGCACGGCAGCACGCAAGGGGAACATCTGCACCATCGACTGCGGCAGTGCAGATGGTCCCAACGGCACATTATCGCTCTTACGGCAGTCATGGGAGCAATACTGGGTACAGCAGCACTCTTCCTCTCTACACGGGAAAAGTTCCTCGCCGCACTCATACTCATGACGATCATGCTCTGCTTGTCGCTCTATACGGAACGCTGCATGCACATAGCTACCGATACACCATCGGAGCACTGAGCACGCCGAACGGCTGGGCAATGATCACGACCGTGCCCCTGCCGCGCGGCAGCATTTGTATCGTGGCTTCCCCATTGACGAAATCAGATGCCTTGAGCACAGCAGGACGGAATTCCGCACTGCCGTACGCGGTACGCATGTGTACGTCCGTATTCATGGCAGGATAACGAACAACATTGTCATCTGCATCGAGCAGCTTGACAGTCACCGTTTCCCAGCTGCGACCGGAAAACGAGCCAGCATGATAGATAGCTACAGAGGCAACACGTTGGGTGGCGATCCCGTCGGAACGCTCCAAAATCATCGGGGGTGCCACAGGATACGTATCGGCAACAGCATCGACAACAGCGGATCGCGTACGCACATCTACGACGTCAGATTGCTCTTGCTGCTGGAGTAGTTGTGGTTGTGCCACTGCAACAGGAGTGGAAGTAGCGCGAGTCGAACGTGCCAAACGCTCCTGTGCACGCTGCAGAGCACGCCCCTGTAAGAGAGCGATTTGCTCCTCGAACGTTAAGGGGCGATTCGACTCCTTCGTCACGGAATCATCCGTATCTGCAGCATCGGTATGCGCAACGACCCTCACCGACGGATTGCTCTGCACGTACACCATGGGACTAATGGTGTAGGTGAAACCACGAGTACTCATAAAACCGCTGTTGACCGCCTGATACGAACTCAGACCGGCACGCCGCAGTTCATCTGTAGAGAAAGGCCAATACGGATGCCACGGAGCACTCTCGTGATCGATCTGGAAATGCAGATGCGGTCCGCTCACTGTGCCAGTCGCACCACTAAGAGCTATACGTTGCCCCTTCTGCACATACGTTCCTTCTTCTATGTACGTCGCGCTCAGGTGAGCGTAGCTGGAATAGAGCGTTTCGGTTCCCTGACCGCTCGGCGAAGGCATATTGGGATGCTTGATGACCACAGTCATACCAAATCCGCCGGCATTCTTCACTTCAGAAACGATACCATTGGCAATCGAACGAATAGGCGTGCCTACGGGCAAACGGATATCGACACCGGCATGCGATCCATCACTGTCACCACCGGTATCGTATGCACCCATGTAGCCAACCGAATAGATCTGACCAATCGGCGACTGCGCCATGTGTTCGTGTTGAAGAGACGTATGATAGGAGGGCAGTGGCACCAGCAAATCGAGCGGTACCTGCTGAAAAGTATGGGTGTGCGGATTGCCGCCGTATTCCTGTGCCCAACGCACGTAGTCCGGCACCCGATCGACAGGCGTCACCGTTCCTGTGTATGTAATCGTCAGATCACTCCCCTCCCCCCAAACCGAATGCCAAAAAACGTACCAACCATGCTGCCCCACCATATTAC
>JAAYXY010000028.1 GCA_012515645.1 Candidatus Peribacteria bacterium
AGCAGCCACTGCCACAGGCGCTACAATTGCATGGCTGGCAAATCCCTGGATAGGTATTCCTATTGCTGCGGCTGGAGGTGTGTATTTCTTGTCTGGAACGAAATGGGGACGCAAGGCCTTTGGGAAAATCTGGCCGTATATAAATCTGAACGATAAAAAATACATTCTCAAACCCTAAATGAGTCCTACCGCTCCAACCCCAGGCTCGTTTGAAAGTCTGCAGGACATTGCGGATGCAAACCGGGAGTCGGAGGTCGTAGCGCAGCAAGCATTTACGGAATGGAAGGAAGAATCCGGAGCCGGATCGCTTTTTGAATCATTCGCAGTGGAGCATCATGAGCCGAATGAAGAGAGCCTGCGAGCATATTTGACGGCGAGGGAAGCAGAGGTAGAGATACCATTAACCTCCTTTGAGCAAGAGCTCAAGGTTGCGCTGGATGATTTGACAAATCCGGATGCTGGCGTAGCTGAAGCAGCACGGCAGAACATCGACCTTCTGCTCCACACGATTATGGAGCGTGAACACGTGGTGGAAGCGTTCCGCCGCCAGCGCGAGGAACTGGCGATGGATAGAGGACCGGAGTCGGCGCCGGTGCTTACGTGGACAATGGAAAAAGCCAAGAAGGCCGTCGGCGGTTTTACCGAGGCATTCGTCGGTGCCGAAGGCAAAGACAAACTCATCATGCTGGGTGGCGCCGTTGCGGCGTTCATCCTGGCGCGCAAGCTCTGGTCCGCCGCTCGCGGTGGAGAGGGGAAGAAGGGGTGGTTTGGCAATATCATGATCGGCGCCATGGGGCTGGGCGGCATATATCTGGCGCTGGAGGCGACCAACAGAGCTTGGGAGAAGGTGAGCGGTCGGCCGGTCTATACGACCGAAACGGGATTTACGTTTAAGCAGGCACAATGGGAAGCAGCTAAACACAAGAGGGAGATTACAAAGGCATGGGAGTTGCTGCGCACGTCCGATCTGCCCAACGAAGTGCTGACGGGCTTGGATGAGGAGGGCAAAGAACGGTACGGTTTTGCGTTGGTCAATATTTCCGGCTTAACCCTGGGGGAACTGCAGGAATTGTATTTTGCACACAAGGCTGAGCGGCAGATTCCGGCGGATGCGGCGCTGTACCCCGCACACCCGTTCGCGGACGACCGATTGGCGCCCGCAGATCGCTTCCGCATTGTGGAAGACATCGCAAAGGCAGCAGAAGTGGTGAGTGTGGCAGGGGACGCATCGGAGCTCGATGAGCAAGGGAAAAAGAAGGAACTGCTGTATGCGGCGCTGGATTTTGTAGATGCATAAAAAACCCAGCTCCATCCTTGGAACTGGGTTTAGGTTTGCACCGAACAATATTCTACGGGTTGCTACCTGCTGATGCAGCAGGCGGCTTCGGGTTTGTTGGGATGCTGCTCTGAACGATAGCAGCGAGTTTGCCCAGTACTTCGTCTGTGGGGCTGTTTTGGCCTCCCCCTTCCATGACAAACAAATTACCACCGGGTTTGTAGACGCGCCGTAGCGCGGCTACCAGTTCCGGCATGCCCTCCTCGGGCACCTGATTCAGCTTTCGCAGAATCATGGCTGCCTGGCTGTTGTCCTGCGCAAGCAGTTCGAGTTCGAGCCGGAGAGGCTCAAGCTCGGTCTTGGCTTTCCACGTGGCGGCTTCGCGTTGCTTTTTGAGCGCTGCGATGCTTGCCACCGCAACGAGCTTGCGGTTTTCGTATTCGACGATGTCCGCCTCTCGTTTTGCGTGCGAAGCACGAATGCGCGCTTCGCGGTCTCTCTCGGAACGTTTGCCCTCTGAACGCTTGGCAACGAAGCCATTGGGTCGCACATCGTCCACATGCTCGACAGAAATTTGATCGAGCATGACACCAATGGCCCAGAGTTCGCGGCCAAAAGTGTGCATAAGTGCATCGTTTACTCTATCCACTTGTGTGAGGAGCTCTTCGACGTAATAGTGTTGTAGCACACTGTCTGCCCGTCCGGTGATGACTTCGAGCACTTGCGGTTTCACGAGGTTCGCAAAGGCGCGAACCATGGCATGAGCCATGGTTTCCCCATTCCGCTGCACGAATTCCTGGTAAAAAGCTTTTACCAGTGTGAGCGGAAGTCGCCATATGGCCAGATGGTACACAATCTTGAGTACCACCAGCTGTTCGTCGGTGTCTCCTGATGAAATGGGTGGTCTCTGATCGTAAGGCACATCCTTGGTTTGCATGGTGATTGGGGGATCCCCGATATCCATGGTCGGAGGTGGAGCCCCTTGGCCAAGCTGGACAATGATCCTGTTGTCTCCCGACCGAGGCGTTTCCAGTACATTCTGGCTTCCGGGAATGGGTGCCATGCTTGTGAAGCGTGGCACATGGAACACCAGGCAGTTCCGGAACATGACCGAAACGAAAAGGAAACGCACGAGCAGGACATCCGGTGATGCCTGCCGGAAGAGGAACTTCCAAAAGACGATTGTAGCAATAGCACTGCAGCCAGAAGCTACCAGATACGATACTGCCCCGGGAATCTCCGGGGATCGCCCTGCGTACAATGCCAGTATGGCAAAAGCAACAGCAGTCAGTGCGGGTCCACACACGAGCAGGAAGAAAAGCGGATCGCGACGCAAAACATATGCGATGTGCAACTTTTCGTCGTTGCATCGCTCCTCTATCTTCTCGTAGAGCCATGTGGACTCCTTTTGCTTGGAGTACTGCCAAGGATCATCCTGCGGCGCCCCGCGGGGCGTCACCTGGATTTGTGTTTCCTCTCCTTCGTACGGCCAGATGTACTGGCGGACGACGATGTAGAGTAGTACCAAGCCCACGGAGACAAGCGGCACAATCCAAAGGACATCGTAGGGATTCTGAAGATACTCATTCATGTTCAACTCCTTGAAATTAGATGTAAATGGGAAATTTGTTCGGTGCTGTGAAAGATCACCAACATCGTGTTGGTAAGTAAAATATACAATTTATTGCAAAATTGTCAATTTTACGAAAAGCCGTCTCTGGGTAACACCAGAGACGGCTATTTGGCTGCACATCGGTGCAGCCGCACGGGACGGTTAGTTGGTGGTGGCGGAGAAAGCGCGGTCCACGTCCTCCAGGAGGAAGACGTTGACCCACTTGCCGTCCAGGAGGACGGCAAGGTGTTTTCCTTGCTCGGAGGCCAGGAGCCAGTTGCCCCCCGCCTCGGGCATCCAGACGCTATAACGTCCGGACGCGTGTTTTGCGACGCTGCGGGAAACGAACGTCCCGCCGCGCACCCATTTGGTGGTCGGTACCCCGTCGACCTTATCGGCCAGGGCGACAATGGCGCCCTCAATTCGATCGAGCTGCGACGGGGCGGCCGGAGCGGGTGCCAGAGGCGGTGCTACAGGAGTAGGGCTAGCTGGTGCCGCAGGGGTGGTTGATTCGGGTACTACGGGTTCCTCTGGTACAGCAGCAGTCACCGGTTCCTCTAGTGTAGCAGGTACTGCCTCCCCAGAGAAGTGTCCGTGTATCCACGGGGTCACAAGAATGAGAACGCCAAGTATACTCAAGGCAATAAGAAGAATCTTCGTCAGGTGGGCGATCTCGGATGTGGGGGTGGGGGGGGAAGTGGGGTTTGGACTGGTGGTGGCCATTGAAGGCCTCCTTTCTCCCTTTCGGGAAAAAAATGAATTGTTTTTCCTAAGGTTCGATGTGAACTCTCAGGTGCGTCCCGTGTTGTGAAAGACCAACGAGGTCATTTCAACCGTAAAACAGTATCATTTTTATTAAATTTGTCAAGTCCATTCACAGAGGTGCGCCAAAGAGTGGAGTAGATCGCCGGGATGGTATCGTGTACAATTCCCCGGACATGGCAACACTCGTCCTACAGGATGGCACCACCTTCCGCGGCGAATCCTTTGGCGCGCACGCGGATACCCAAGGCGAAGTGGTCTTTACCACGGGAATGGCAGGGTATCCAGAAAGCCTCACCGATCCCAGCTACCGGGGGCAGATCCTCACGTTCACGTATCCGCTCATCGGCAATTACGGCGTGCCGAGCATGGAGCAGAATGAACAGGGATTCGCCAAATATTTAGAAAGCGAAGCGATCCACGCATGCGGTGTAGTCGTGAGCCAGGCGAGCGAACACTACAGCCACTGTAAGGCAGTGAGCTCGTTACACAACTGGCTGGAGCACCACAAAGTTCCGGGCATCACCGGCATAGATACCAGGGCGCTGACGCAGAAACTGCGCGAGCACGGCGTGATGCTGGGGAAGATCGTGCAGGATGATGCAGGTGTTCAAGAGCAAGAATCGGCACTCGATATCGCAGATCCCAACCTGCAGAACCTGGTTGCCGCAGTGAGTTGCAAAAAAGTGACCACATACGAGCCGGAAGGGGAGTGCACGGCAACGGTTGCGTGCTTTGACTGCGGCATAAAGAACAACATCTTCCGCTCGTTCCTCCGGCGCGGCGTGCGGGTGCACCGCCTGCCGTGGAACTTTGCGTTGGATGCCTCCGATCTGCAGTACGATGCCGTCTTCGTCAGTAACGGGCCCGGCGATCCCAAGATGTGCACGCAGACGATTGAGCAGCTTGCCCGAGCGGTACAAAAAAGAATCCCCACATTCGGCATCTGCCTGGGCAATCAGCTGCTGGCGCTCGCCATTGGCGGGGATACGTACAAGCTCAAGTACGGGCACCGCGGCGCCAACCAGCCGTGCCTGGAAATCGGGGCGGACGGCCAGCCGACCGGTAAGTGCATCATCACGTCGCAGAATCACGGATTTGCGGTGGACGAAAAAACACTGCCGCAAGGGTGGCGCCCATGGTTTACAAACGCGAATGACGGGACGAACGAAGGCATCATGCACGAATCCGGCAGGTTTTTCTCTGTGCAGTTCCACCCCGAGGCAACGCCGGGTCCAGAAGACGCGGATTATTTGTTTGATGAGTTTATACGAGTCGTGAGTAGTGAGTGAATAGTGGTTAGTGTTATACAATGCATTTGTGTTGAAATTACCGTATCAACGACTGCAAACCACTAACGTACTAATATTTCCCCTTTTTCAATCATTTGCAGGACCGCCGGGTACCACTGTTTTTCCAGTGCCTGCACGCGTTCTTTGAGGGTGTCCACGGTGTCGGAGGGTTGTATGGGGCACGTTTTCTGCAGCAGAATCGGTCCGGTATCTACACCGTCATCCACCAGGTGGATGGTCATGCCCGTTTCTGTGTCGCCGGCGGCGAGTGCATCGGCGATGCCATGCGCGCCGGGGTATTTGGGCAATAGAGCGGGGTGCACATTCACAATGCGTCCTTCCCACTCAGAGACGAACTCTGCGCTTAGGATCCACATCCATCCCATGGCGGCCAGAATGTCGGCTTTGCCGAGTGAGCGGATCGCTTTGTCTAGGCGGCGATCATATGCTTCGCGGTCCTCCGATGCACGCCTGGTGACGATGGCGACGGGCAGGTCGGCTTCCCGCGCTCTGGCGACGCATTCCCTGTCCTCCCGATCCGCCACGAGCCCCAGGCACGTGGCCGTGAGCGCGCCGCTGCGCAGCGCGTCGATGACTGCCTGGAAGGTCGTACCGCGCGACGAGCTGAGGACGATGAAGTTCATCGGAAAGGATGATGGCAAAGAAAATAAAGAATGCAAGGCTCCTCACAATCGTTGCATCCCTTGCATTCTTTGCATTCCTCTTCTTTACATTCTTTGCATTCCTCTTCCTCGCATGCCTCGCAATCCTCCAGTACACTCATGCGGCCATATGCCCATACCCGCATACACCGTCCACTGTACAGGCAATGAGCGTATCGCTGCCTCTGTACATGAACTGCGTTTTCGTAGACCCGCGGATTTCAATTTTGCGCCGGGCCAGTTCGTTCTATTTTCCGTGCCACTTTCTACGGATGCCGCGGATCTGCAGCCGCGCGCATATTCCATCGCATCGGCGCCCGAAGAAGCCGATCTCCGATTCGTCATCAAACTCAAAGAAGGCGGGCGCGCCAGCACGTGGGTGGAACAGCAGCTGCGGCAGGGGGCGGATGTGCAGATGCAGGGGCCGTTGGGCATGTTCTGTTTCGATACACAATGGCCAGGAAACGCGCTCTTCCTGTGCACGGGCGCGGGCATCGCGCCGTTTCGTTCCATGATTCTGCACGCGCTGCAAGCGGGCTATCCGCGCCGTATAGATCTGGTGATGGGTTGCCCTACGCAGCGGCACCTCTTTTGGCAGGGCGAATTGGCGGCGCTAGCGCAGCAATACCCGCAATTCCATTTCCATACAATTCTGAGCGAACCGGAAGGGGAGTGGCAGGGGATGCGGGGTTTTGTGCAGGATGCGGTGCCCACAGCGGTACCCGATTACCGCGAACGCAGCATCTATGTGTGCGGGAACCCCTTCATGACGGGCGTGGTGAAGGATCTTGCTTTGAGTGCATGGGGTATACCGAAGGAGCGCTTCCACATGGAGGGGTACATATAGGGAACATGTCTTCCTTCGGGTCGATGCCGTCCACCCATCCCTCAAAGTCCGCCATCACAATGCCATGGTCGCGTATCAGAGCGGCCGGTGCCGATTGCGCCGCATTGCCCATAAGGAGATTCGCTGCGGTTGCGAGCTGGTCCGCTACCGCTTCCTGCGTCACTTTGAGTGTGCGGCCAAAGAGGTCGCGCTCGCCCTCCTGATTCCGGAAGGGCATCAGCCCGCTCACGGCGAGTGCCATGGCTGTGACGCCCAGTCGGCGCACATGGCAGCACGAATCGGTGAGGATGATGCTGGTGCCGAGCGCTTTCCGCAGTGCGCGAACACTCGCCACGGGGTCCTCTGGCCAGCCGACTGCGAATCCTTCTGGAGCGTTGGAACGGTCCAGCCCGGCGTTGGCGACCAGCAGCGTGCCGCGCCCAAGACCACAGGGTCTGAGTTCCGTGAGTATGACGCCCGCGCGGTTGCAGAGCACCGTGCCGTGCATGCGTTCCGTTTCTGCCAGCACCGCCTTTTGGAACGCTTCATCACCCTTGCCAAAGGAAGCGAGAGGCAGCAGCCGACCTTCGCAGGTGGCGGCTGCTTTAGCGGAGACGGCGACAATGTCGCCGGGTTTCTGTTCACAGGATGCGGCGATGGCGGCGGCCAGGTCATCGCCCGGCTGGAGCAGCGGCGTGCGAATAGGGAGAATCAGCATTGCCGGAATCCTACCACAGGCGTGCTGCTTTGCCGTATACCAACACAATGTCCTGCATCACTGTATCGTCTTCCAATTCCACCAGGATCACGGTGACTTTCAGAGGCTGCTTGTTGGGGTTGTGCAGCAGTACGCCGTCGGGTGCTTGCGGGGCGCGGAACGAAACACGCGCGCCTGCCGGAATGTGCCAGCGCACGTAGCCGAGCATCGGCGGTTCTTGCTGTACCGCGGCAAGCGGCGTGTTGCGCACTTCGCTGCGCTGCCAGCCGGAAGGTACGCTGATGTGCACAGCGTCCGCATTGGTATTGGCAAGTTCTATGAGTGCGCCTCCGTGCAGGATGCTGGCTGCAACTGTGAGCGTTGCGGGTGCATCGTGCTCAATTGCCATATCCGCGATGCGTTCAGCATTCGCTGCAGACGGCGCTTCTGTGCGCCGGGTACCCAGGACAAGCACCACGGAGAGCAGCGCGGCTGCCGCCAGCAGGCCGTGGATACCCAGTGCGGATCGGGCGAACGCTCCCATACAGTTCCCATGCTAGCCTCTCATGTGCGAATTGGGGAGCCAAATGCATTGGAGAGAACGCCGAAGTTTGCTATACTGAGGGTGTATGGATATTGACCCACACACATTGCAGCAGATTCTGGAAAAGATTGAGCAGCAGATACGGTGCCCGCAGTGCGGCGAACGCGTGCCCATCACGTTTCACTCCGTCAAAGTCGTCGCGTCGGATGCAATGCTTTTGCAGTTGCAGTGCGGTAAATGTGCTGCGTACATCGTTCTGCAGGCGTCGCTCAAAGGCGTCGAGGGTCTGAGCGCGCCGCCATATGAAAAGAACGAGTGCGCAAACGTATCGACGGGCATGTCATCGTACGAAGATGATGTGCGGCAGGTGCAACTGAGCCTCCAGCAGGCGGATGGGTCGTTTACACAGATCTTCGAGTGCAGCACGAACGCAGAGGCCAAACAACAGACAGATTGATCCGGTGACCGTAGTGGGGATATTGTACTCGTATGTGGAATGAACGTATGGGAACGCGTTTGGGTATCGTGTGCATTGCATGCCTGCTCCTTGCGGGATGTGATCCGTCGCTGCGGGCAATGCAGACGAATGCTGCGGACATGTGGGCCATGCTGCGTGGTTCCATGAGTGGTGCCACTGTTACGATGAGCGGCACCGTGCAACAGGTGCAAGATACGGCGTACGAGCTGCGCACGGAAATGGAGGAACGTACAGGCAAAGTGCAGAGTGGCCTCACACTATTGCAGCGCGGCCGGCAGTTGTTCATAGAAGGTATCTTTGGGTCAGAGTCTTCGCAGGAGTAAAACCGCCTGTAAAAGTGCTTGCGTGCACGCGTGGAGTGCGTACAATGACCGCACCATAATCGGCGTTCCTGCAGCTGGGACAGACGACCAGCCCGCAGGGCGGCGGATTTTCTATGTTCCGTTTCTCTCCCTCTCTTCCCATGCCAGTGCCCAGCCACAACCACAAGAAGACATCGGCGACCGACGCATTTGATGCGGTTGCGCTCTCCATCGCGAGTCCGGAAGACGTGCTCGCATGGTCGCGCGGCGAAGTGACCAAACCCGAAACGGTCAATTACCGCACGCAGCGTGCAGAGCCCGACGGTCTCTTCTGCGAGCGCATCTTTGGGCCTACCAAAAACTTCCAGTGTTTCTGCGGCAAGTACAAGGGCGTGCGCTACGCGGGAGTGGTTTGCGAAAAATGCGGTGTGGAAGTCACACGCAGCATTGTACGCCGCGAGCGCATGGGGCACATCAATCTGGCCGTTCCCGTCACGCACATTTGGTTCCTTAGGTCTACGCCATCGCGTATTGGTTTGCTGCTTGATCTGCCGATCAAAACGCTTGAGCAGATTGTGTACTTCGCGGCTTACATCGTTATTACGGTGGATGATGCTGCCAAAGAAGAAGCGGTCAAAGAGCTCAGTAATGCGGTGGAGCAGCGTAAGAAACAACTGAAGCGTGACTACGAAGATGCCAAGAAACAGCTGACGGAAAGCAGCGCGACCAGAGCGCAGATGGATGCCCTGGATGCCGAGTATGCCGACAAGCTCACATCCACCAAAGACAATCACAAAGATGCTTTGAATGATTTACAGAACTTGCGCATAGGCGGCGTGCTCTCGGAGCTCAAGTTCCGCGAAATGAACATGAAGTTCGGACACGTATTCCGCGCCGGGACAGGTGCGGAATCATTGCAGGAAATTGTGATGAACATCGATCTGCAGCAGCAGTTGGACGTTCTGCAGAAGGAACGCGAACAGAGCACGGGTCAAAAACTCAAGAAGATCATGAAGCGCATGAAATTCGTGACGGGTTTGCTAAAGGCGGATATGCGTCCCGAGTGGATGATCCTCACGCGCTTGCAGGTGATACCGCCCGATCTGCGCCCCATGGTGCAGCTGGACGGGGGGCGTTTTGCGGCATCGGACCTAAACGACCTGTACCGCCGTGTCATCAACCGCAATAACCGTCTCAAGAAGCTTATGAGCATCGGCGCTCCGGAGGTGATCTGCCGCAACGAAAAACGCATGTTGCAGGAATCGGTGGACACGCTGCTCAACAACTCCGCGCGTGCGGGCAAAGCGCTCTTCACCGCCGGCGACCGCCGCAAGCTGCGCAGTCTTTCGGACATGCTCAAGGGCAAGCAGGGGCGGTTCCGCCAGAACTTGCTTGGTAAGCGTGTCGACTATTCCGGACGCAGTGTCATTGTTGTGGGGCCGGATCTCCGTTTGGAGCAGTGCGGTTTGCCCAAAGGCATGGCCATGAAACTCTTTAAACCTTTTGTCATCGGCCGATTGATCCGCGAGGAGCTGGCGCACAACGTCAAGGGGGCGGAGCGCCTGATTCAGGAAGGCGGGCGCGAAGTGTGGGACATCTTAGAAGATATCATCCGGGACAAGTATGTGCTCCTCAACCGCGCTCCCACGCTACACCGCCTGGGTATTCAGGCGTTTAAGCCGACCCTTATAGAAGGGCTGGCAATCCGTCTGCATCCGCTGGTGTGCGCGGCGTTCAACGCGGACTTCGACGGCGACCAGATGGCAGTGCACGTTCCGCTATCCGAACGCGCACAGCAGGAAGCGCGCGAGCTCATGTGCTCGGCAACGAATATTCTCAAACCTTCGGCTGGCGAGCCGGTCATCAATCCCTCGCAGGATATGGTGTTGGGCTGTTTCTTCCTCACACGCGTCCATGACGGCAAAAAAGGTGAGGGAATGATCTTCTCCTCGAAAGATGAGGCGATTTTGGCACACGAACATGGCGTGGTAGATTTGCAGGCCAAAATCAAAGCGCGCATTACAGGGAAGGATGGTAGCCACCAGATCATGGAAACCTCTGTCGGGCGTATCATCTTCAACGACGTTGTACCGGATGAAATCGGATTCATCAACGAGCCCATGCGTAAAAAGACTCTTTCAAACCTGCTGGCGCGCGTGCTTAACGAAGTGAGTAAAGAAGCTACGGTGATCATGGCGGACAAAATCAAAGATATCGGTTTTCGGTACGCGACGTCTTCGGGCATTTCAATCGCAGCCGAAGACATTTTGGTGCCAAAGGAACGCGATCACATTCTGGAGGAAGCCAACGAGAAGGTGCGGCTCCTCACAGGGTACTACCGTCAGGGTCTCATGACCGGGGATGAACGCTATAACCACACTATCCGCATTTGGGCGCGGGCGAAGAACGACATTTCGCAGGCCATGGTCAAGATTTTCGAAGCACAGGAGGAAAATGACATCACGTATGTTATCGACTCCGGCGCACGCGGAAACTGGGGGCAGGTGACCCAGTTGGCTGGTATAAAGGGTCTGGTGGCCAATCCCTCTGGCCGCACGATCGAACTGCCCATCCAGTCCAACCTCAAAGGAGGATTTTCGGTACTGGAGTACTTCATTGCCACGCATGGAGGCCGCAAAGGGAAATCCGATACGGCACTCAAAACTGCGGAGGCAGGGTACCTCACGCGTCGTTTGGTGGATGCCGTGCAGGATATTATCGTTCGTGAGCAGGATTGCGGATCCGAGGCAGTGCACATGGTGACGCGTGCCGAGTCCGCGGACATCGGAGAAGACTTCGTGAGCCGCATCTACGGGCGCACGCTGGCGGCCGATCTCAAAGTGGGAAGCAAGACTGTTGCCAAGCGCAATGACGAAATTGGTCCCGATCTCCTGGCACTCATAGAAGAACACGGTATCGAAGAAGTGCCCGTGCGTTCCGTGATGACTTGTAACACGCGCCGCGGTGTATGCGTGCGCTGCTACGGTCGCGATCTGGGCGATAACCATACCGTAAAGGTGGGCACACCCGTCGGAATCATCGCCGCCCAGTCTATCGGCGAACCCGGTACGCAGCTGACAATGCGCACCTTCCACATGGGAGGTGTCGCAGAGGGTGCAGACATTACCCAAGGTCTTACGCGCGTAGAAGAACTCTTTGAGGCGCGCGCTCCACGCACACCGGCAACGCTCTCTGATATCCGGGGGAAGGTGAAGATCTCGCACCGCGAAGGCCGCATGTACATTCATGTTATGGCAGAAGAGTTGGGTGAAGACGAATACCGCGTGCCGGCAGGATTCCAAATCGTTGCGAAGAAAGGAGAGAAGGTAAAAGAGCGAACGGTTCTGGCAAAATCACAGTTGGATAAGAGCACGCTCAAAACCAAGCTCGCCGGCAAGATTGTGCGTGCGGAAGACGGTATCATCGTGGTAAAGCATGCAGAAATGCAGGATCGGACTTACGAATTTGATGCACGCGAAACGATTCTGGTGAAATCCGGCCAAATCGTGGATGTTGGGCAGCCGCTGAATGCCGGTCACTTCAATCTGCAAGAGTTCCTGGGCAAAAAGGGAAGTTACGATGTGCAGAAGTACATCTGCAGCGAAGTACAGCGTATCTACGCTTCCCAAGGCCAGACCATCAACGAAAAGCATCTAGAACTCATCGTGCGCAAGATGTTCTCCAAGGTGCGCATCATTGATGCGGGCGATACCGACTTGCTCCCCGGTGAAACGGCGGATATCGGCGAAGTGGATTATCAGAACCGGCAGGCGACCAAAGGACGCAAAAAAGGCAAAACGGCTACGTACGACCAGTTGCTTCTGGGTATCACCCGCGCCGCGCTTGCCACGGATTCATGGCTTTCGGGCGCATCGTTCCAGGAAACCATCCGTGTCCTGGTCGAAGCTGCCACTACGCGCAAGGTGGATATGCTGCAGGGGCTCAAAGAAAACGTGATCATCGGCCGCCTGATTCCCACGGGCGCCGTGTACAGGGAGCGGTTCGTGGGGGAGCAGTAGGATAAGAGATCAAGGAAATCAAAGAGATCAAGGATGGATACATCATCACTCCTTGACCTCTTTGATACCTTAGACTTCCTTGACCTCTTTGATACCTTGGAATTCCTGGACTTCCTTGTTGTACCGCATTGGTCTGGCATCAAATACACTTTTGTAGTATAATTATTACGAAAAATGCCAAAAAAGACACCGATACAATCCAGAGCCGGAGAGTGGACGATGCGCGATATCTACGACATGCTCATGTTCGATATTGAGCCGGAGCTCATGACTGATATGCTCACGACGCTAGAAGACATCTATAAAGGAGAGACCAGATCCCAGAGAAAAAAGCGCATGCAGCGCTACGCGGAAGCGTTTCACGAGTTCGGAGAACGCTTTGCATTGCTCATGGAGCTCTGGAAGGGGGAAATCCATGCGTTCAAAGAGAATGCGCTCAAGAGTATAAAAGAGAGCGCTACATCGGTGGACCAGGCCAAATTGCAGGAACTGGAGCAACTCTTTTCCCACAAGAAGGATGCTTAGAGATCCGCTCCATAGTCGTTTTTTGGATACGGGATCCCGTGAGCGCCGCCTGGCGTATTTTGCCGAAACACCGGAAACACCGCCGCCTGAACCGGCAGCTCCGCCACCGGAACCTGTGAGCAATCGCGGGGAGATGCTTCGCAAGCAAGCGGACATCATTGATCAATTAGAGAATGCGAGTGAATCATATAAAGATATACTGAGCAGAGCCGTGGAGCAGTACATGGAAGACGGGGAAATGCAATTAGAAGAAGCTCAGGGGCTTGCACTCCAGGTGGATGGTGTTCTTGCACGCTTGAATTCATCTCTCCGCGTACCAGAAGAGCTGCAGAACACAGAGAGCATGCTCTTGCTGGCGCAGAACGCCGGTCTCATTTCACCGGAAGCACTGGGGGCCGTAAGTCGCCGATACGAAGGAGCACCCGGAGGGCGATCAGAGCGCAGGTATGCCCGTGGCGCCGTGCGCACGGGGTACGACCGTGAGCGCAAAATGTGGTACAAAGAACAGCACAACGGTTCTGCATGGCAGACAATCGAAGAGAAGTCTATTGAGCAGTGCCGCCAAGAAGGTCTGATTGCAGCGAGGGAACGGGGATGGAGCCAGCCTAACTACGCGCGTTCCGAAGTGGAGGACTACGGGCGCGAAATCGCGCAGCGCAGCCCGCATATCAGCGCCCATGCTCGCCAGGAAATGATGCATGAATATCGTCGTGCGATACAGCGCAATGCGCAGCTCAGCATGCCTCCGCCGGAACGGCATGGCACGCCGCGCACCAGCTATACGGCGCGCTTTACACCGGAACAGGCGGAGTATGCGCGCAGTACCGGTGTCGGTTTGCCATACGGGGCCGAGATCACAGGCGGCACGCGTTCCGGCGGTGGGGGTGGCGTGGATGCATATCAGTATCCTTCCGGATTCGTGCCGTATGCCCGCGGCGAAAGCCGCCGGTACCTGCAGCAACAAGATGAACTGAAGAACATGTATGCCACGAATATGGCTGAAGAAATGCAACAAAAGATGGAAAGCGGCGAATACGCACGATATCAAGATGATCCGGCATTCCCAAGTGTGGTAAACGCATTAAAGAATGCCAAGAGGCAATGGGAACGGAACCCTGGTCGCATGTATGGCGACCTTGCATGGTTCAGGACGCAGACGGATGCCATCGCTCAGCGCAATAAGGCGCAGCATTATGTTTTGGAGCAAATGGAACAACGCGATTGGCAGTTTTTGGATGCCATGACCATTGGCCGCGCAGAGGGTTTTCAGCCCAGCGAAGTGATTCGCATAACGTATTACATCAATCCACGTGATAGCCAAAGAAACTATGCAGGAGGCATGGTGCCGCTTCGTCCGACCGCACCAGCGGATATGGCATATTCAAAGCCCGTGACGATCGCATACGAGCCATACAAGGTCAATGGAGGACTTACGAATGCGCAAATGGAAGACCTGTTCGATTATGCGGGGATTTTAGTGCAGCCGGAATATTACGGAGGAGGAGCACGGTATACGACCATGTCGTACGATCGCCCGCGTGTAAAAGCGGTACATGTGCGATTTGCCAAACCGGGCAGGTACGTAATCGATGGGAAGGAAAAGATTGTTGATGGGCAAGAGATAGAACCGCGGATGCTTGCCAATCGCAGGCAACAAGTAGTGGATCTCAAAGAAATGGCACAAAAACTAGAGGATACTGACCCGTTGAAACCGCTTGTGATGCAACTGGATGTTAAGACCGATAAAGAGGGGACAGTGGCTATTGTGATGCCGGGAGGCGCAACAACACAGCTCAGCTATATTGTTGGTAGAACAGATACTAATACATGGGCAATAGCACCATCGATGGAAATCCAGGAGGCTGCATACGAAGTCTTCCAAAATCCAGATGATGTATATGAAGCCATTAGGGAAACGTTGAGTCATAAACTTGCTCCCAAAGAAACACCACTCGATGCGCCTACAGAAACGCCACTTGCCGCATTAGATCCCGTACCGGTGCCGCCTCCGACGGAAGCTCCGGGTGCATCAGCAGAACATGAGTCGGGAACAGCCACGGAATCCACCGAAGCAGCGGCGGAAAGGGGTGGTGTTACACCGGAAAATGCTACAGAAGAACAACCAAAATCCGTTGAGCATTCCACGTCGCCGCGCACTTGGCCTCCTCCTCTTGATGTTCTATCAGAATCAGAAAGTCCCTTCGTACAAGGTATGGAAAATATAAGGAGGGCTAAAAAGAACGACGAGGCGCGCAGAGACGCTGGTGGCGTCTGGAAAGACAGTGAGGATCTTCGGTGGGGCGAACGGAAAGGCTACTGGCAATATCCTGGAGGAATACAACGGGGAGCCGACGATCCGCCGCCGGGATGGGTTCTGCCTGAAAGCGAACCAGTACAAAACGTTTTACCCGCATCCATACAGGAAACACCCGTATCTGAGCGTGCCATGGAATTCGTCTCTACATTAAAACAGGCGATTAGGCAGATTGATTTACAGAAAGGGGATGGCAGTAATGAGTCCCATGTGCAACGCATGAATGAAATTGCACCGCAAATGCTTGCATATGCGCAAAGTACTGAGAATCTTTCCGATAGGCTGCTCATTGCGGAGGCGTTCATATCCCTTCAGCTGCTAGGTTTTGGAGGGTATACCGAAAGAGGCCGGGAATTATTGAGAGAGAATGTGGCACAGCACCGGCACTTTCCTTCTGCCATGGCATTAACGGTAGGAACGACACCGGAAGAGCGGCGCAAACTGCTGGATAACGCCAAAACACTTATACGCTCGCAAGAGGATCAGAAGATCTGGGAAGAAGCAGATGCACAGCTACGGGAAATAGAACAGAGTAGAGCCAGGGAACGGGCAGAAAAAGAGCGTATAAAGGAAGAAGATCGTCGAATGACGGAGATTGTAAATCAACAGATACAACAGACGGGGTTGGAGGTGAAGTACAACTCTCAGAGTGGAGCGCTTATACTAGATCAAGGAAATGGGACATTGGTATTGGAGGGCGAACAGGCGAAGAATTGGTGGCCGGAAGAGAAACTGCGCGCAGAAGGTATAGAAATCAAATACATAGCCGGCAATGTAGAGATCAAAGATGCCGAAAAAGTCACGTTTCCGGCAACACTAAAACACATTGGAGGCCGGTTGCGCCTCAATGGCGTGCAAGAGCCTATACAATTTCCGCAACAGATGTTGATAGACGACGGAGTGGATATTGTGAATATAGAGAAGCCGAAGATGGATGCAGTACTACAAGCAATGGATGCTGCCAAAGTCGAATCAACAAATGCGAATATGCGAGATATCATATTGCACATGAGGATACAAAAAGATGCATATACGAAAGATGCGTTGAGAGAATGGGGAGAAAAATATGAAAGTTTCTGGATTGAAGAGGACGAAGAGCTGAAATAACACGGAATACCTCCTAAATCTCTTTGACGCCATGCCGCAGGGTCTTTACCATACCTCCGCTCACTGCTGGGCAGCGGGCGTACGTTTCTATGCCAACCGTTAATCAGCTCATCCGCAAAGGCCGTATACAGAAGCGCCAGAAGAGCAAAGCTCCGGCGCTGCAGTATACGTGGAATGCCATAAAGATGCGCAACGTGCCTCTGCGCAAAGGAGCGCCCTTTAAGCGCGGTGTGTGCATAAAGGTCACAACCATGACGCCCAAAAAGCCAAACTCCGCTCTCCGAAAGATCGCACGCGTGCGCCTCACCAACGGCCACGAGGTAAAAGCCTATATCATGGGCGAAGGCCACAACTTGCAGGAACACAGCGTGGTACTGGTGCGCGGTGGACGTGTAAAAGACCTTCCGGGCGTGCGCTATCACATCGTACGCGGTGTTCTGGATACAGAAGGCGTGCAGAACCGCAAACAGGGCCGCAGCCGCTACGGCGCCAAGAAGCCCAAAGCCTAATCCCACTCCCTACTCCCAATTCCCAATCCCAATGGCCAAGCCCGTCAAATCCTACATTCCGGCCAACAGCGACCCCACGGTGGAGAAGTTCATCAATTGCATGATGCGCGGAGGAAAGAAGTCCACGGCTCGCCGCATTTTTTGGGATGCCATGGACGTCATTACAACACGCACCAAAGATCAGCCGCTGGAAGTCTTTAGTAAAGCGCTGCTCAATGTGACTCCGCTCATAGAAGTGCGCCCCAAGCGCGTTGGTGGGTCCGTGTACCAGGTGCCTACCGAGGTGGGGCCCAAGCGGCAGCAATCGCTCTCCATGCGCTGGATGATCCAGGCGGCGCGCAGCCGCAAGGGCATGCCCATGGCACAGCGCCTGGCGCTGGAACTTCTGGATGCCAGTGCGGACCAGGGCGCGGCGTTCAAAAAGAAGCAGGACGTGCTCCGCATGGCGCAGGCGAACAAGGCATTCGCACATTTGGCATCCCGCTGAAAAGCCCTAATCTCAATTGCAACGGTGAGTCTTTGTCCGTATAGTCTTCCAGACCTTGGCATTTTCCGGAATGCTTTTGCATTCTTCATGCCTCCCAGTTCCCATTCCCAACTCCCAACTCCCTAATCCCATGGACTTAAATGACCTTCGCAACATAGGCATCATTGCACACATTGATGCCGGCAAAACGACCACCACGGAGCGCATCCTGTTCTACACGGGGCGCACGTACAAAGTGGGCGAGGTGCATGAGGGCGAGGCGACCATGGACTGGATGGAGCAGGAACGCGAGCGCGGCATTACAATTACGTCTGCAGCGACGCAGTGTCATTGGAAAGCAAGTGATCTGGATGGCAAAGAGAAGGACTTCACCATCAATATCATCGACACGCCGGGCCACGTGGATTTTACGGCAGAAGTGGAGCGCAGTTTGCGCGTTCTGGACGGTGGTGTCGTGGTCTTTGACGGTTCACAGGGCGTCGAGCCCCAGAGCGAGACCGTCTGGCGTCAGGCGGACAAATACCATGTGCCGCGTCTGGCTTTCGTGAACAAAATGGACAAAACCGGCGGCGACTTCTTCATGTCGCTCGCCAGCATCCACGACCGCTTAAGCACCGCAGCGGTCGCAGTGCAGTTGCCGATTGGCGAGGAATCCGACTTTGCGGGCGTGGTAGATCTCATCGATAAGAAGGCGTACAAGTTCGAAGGCTCGCACGGCGAAGGCCGCATA
>JAAYXY010000029.1 GCA_012515645.1 Candidatus Peribacteria bacterium
AGTGCACAGATGCATGGTTATGTGGAGGTAACGATAGGTACAGAGATTGTGGTGCTTACAGATGTGTCGCATGACCAGTGGTTTGCACAGTATGTGGAGGATATGGCACGCCGTCGCATTATTGGTGGCTACGCGGATGCGGAAGGCAAACCACTTGGAAAATACGGTCCGGGAGATCCTGTGACAGTAGAGCAATTGGCAAAAATTGCTGTTCAGGCGGCTGGTGTGCAGGTAGAAGGGGATTGCCCCGGAGTATTGAAGAATGACGGAGCTGCCGGCCGCTGGTCGGAGCCGTTCATGCGTTGCGCGGAGCAGCGGGGCTGGAGCGTCTTCAGTGATGGAACGGTGGATCCGTTGCGCACCGCACTGCGGTTCGAAGTCGTCACAACAGTGCTCGAGGCCTTTGAGCGTTCCATGGAGGGCGGTTCTGCTGGTGCAATTTTCAGAGATGTGAGCAACACGATGCCAGCGCGCTATGCAATACAAACTGCAGCGATGGACGGCATTGTGTCGGGTTATACGGATGCAGACGGGAAACTTACGGGATATTTTGGTCCTTTTGATACTGTGAATCGTGCAGAAACGGCAAAGATCGTTTCTCTGGCATTGGCCACATATGTTCCCTAATGACTGTATGGGACTACAGGAACTTCACAGGCTATCTGATAGTGCATTGCGTGAACGCGCGGAAGTGTTCCTGGAGAAAGCCCCAGAAGGTCTAGATACCCTCACTCGTGGTATGCGAAAGTGCCGTAGGGCGCTGATTGCGGTGCTGCGCAGGCGTCCAGGTATGGAGCGCATACTGGAGCGGCTGAGTATGCATTCTCACAAACAGCAGATTCAATGAGGGATTATGCATGCACTGGAAGCCAGGAACGCTATACTGTATGGCATGTTCTTTGATTGCAGTGCCGCTGTGGTGGAACGGTAGACACGGGGGACTTAAAATCCCCTGCCCGATTTTGGGCGTGCTGGTTCGACTCCAGCCAGCGGTACCACGGATTAAATAGGCAACATTGCCGGCTTCTGCACGTCGCTTTCGTGCTGATGCCGTTCGCCTGTAGCGAGACCTTCGCCCGTGACGGGGTCTACTTCTTCTGCGACAACAATTAGGCGGCGCAGGGTTGTGCCTACGGGCGTACATGTCATGAGTGTCGCCGTGCGTTTATCAATAGGTTGATCCAGCACATCCACATTACTAGGGCGGACTTCGCGTTTGCTGCGGATGATATAGCGGTATTGGTCACCACCGTAATACACATAGTACTCATCGCCGGGTTCCAAGGTGTGTAGGCGAGAAAAAATCGTCTTGTACCTGCCCGGCGCCCACGGGTAGTACGAGCTGTGGCCGGTGACGAAGAAATTGCCCGCCTGTCCCGGGCGGGCAGTCCCTGGATAGTGGACGACACCCATTTGTAGAGCATCCTGAATATCATGTTCCACTTGCGTCCAATCTTCATTGAGGAGGGACTGGAACGATGGCGTGACCAGAGGCACGTTTATGCCGAGCTTGGGTATGATGAGACGGTTTTCTGGTGGGCCGACAGGTGGTAGCGCAGCGAGCATACCGCCGTTTTGCGTGCCGGCGACACTGAGGGATGGGCTGCGCAGCAGCTTATCGCGAAGGGTTGTATCGACTGCGCTGCGTTGCTCCTGCATGTGCTGTGCATGTGAGAGTGGATTCATCTTCTCACTGGCGATTTCCCAGAAGCTCTGGTAATTCAGCGAAATGAAGAGCGCACTGAAGATTATGCCGAATGTACCGCCGAAACGCAGGGCATCCAGCAGGAAGAGCGTTCCGCGGCTGTAGTGTTTCGGCTTCCGGTTGGGAATGATAATCCATACGGGTTGTGTCATAAAAGCGCACGTACGTGAGGCAAAATTCCTGCACGCTCGCAGAAGGTGTTGTGCCCCCGTTCGGGCAGACAACACACTATCCGCATACTGTTCCGCTCCTTCCTTCAAGAGAGCGGATGCCATGGAACGCGTGCGCGATTGCACTTCTTCCCAGAGATGTGTGACAGGGGGAGGAGTTTCTCTCTGCTGTGGCATCTCGGTTTCCAGCGGATGGACAGGTTGATCATTCCAATCTCCCAGCGTAACCGGCAGAATAATGTCACCGTTTTCATCGTACTGTGCCCTGTGCTCAGATCGGCTCATCCGCATAGTTTTTAGGTGTCAAAGTAGTATAGCAAAGAACACCAGACAATTCTAGTCAAGAACATGCTGTGTATCTGCATTCTGGATGATACCGCCGCCCAGAATCTCTTGTCCTTTATAGAATACCGCGGATTGCCCGGGAGCGATGCCACGCAGGGGGTGTGCAAATCGGAATACTGCCCATGTGCCATTGTGTGTGAGTGTGCCTGCGTGAAGGCGTCCCTGGGAACTGATGCGTGCCTGCAGGTGGTGCACTGTGTTCATGGCAGGGGGTTTTGCAATCCAGTTCAGGGAAGAAGCCGCGAGTTCTAATTTACAGTCAGCCCCAGATGGAGCCACAATCAGGGAATTATCATGAACGGATTTTTCCACGACATGCAGGGGAATTTTCAGTCCGCCAATGCCCAGACCCTTACGTTGGCCAGTGGTGTACAGGGGCAGACCACGATGTGTCCCTACACGTTTTCCATCGTTCATGTAGATGGGTCCTGCTGTAATGGCATCGGGCATATGACGCTTGAGGAATTCCTGCGGCTCCTTCTCCGGGTAGAAGCAGACATCCTGGCTCTCTTCATAGTGCTCTGGCAGCGGAATGCCGCGTTTTTGGGCTTGTGCAATCACATCCGTTTTCTGCATGGTGCCCAGAGGGAAGAGCGATTGCCGGAGCTGATCCTGCGTGAGGGCATAAAGGAAGTAGCTTTGGCTTTTGTTTGTATCTATGGCCTCATAGAGCCGGCAGAGAGTACCCTCCGGCGTCTGTGTTCGCTCGATGCGCGCATAGTGACCCGTTGCCAGCATAGAGCACCCATATTCCGCTGCGATTTTCAGGAGCACGCCGAATTTGATAGTACGGTTGCATATGACGCAGGGATTGGGTGTGTTCCCGGCACGGTATTCCCGGAGGAACGGATCCACAACTTGTGATTTGAATTCATGTTGTAGGTCTATTGTATGCAGGGGAATACCAAGTGTCTGTGCCACCGTAGTAGCACGGTATACCGTTTGCGGATCGCAACATTTGCGCGATTGGATTTGCGCCAGCGTCGGTGCCGTTGTATCCGTCCAGAGAGAGAGACGCACACCCACGAGCTCATGCCCCTGTTCTGCAAGCATATGCGTGACGAGGCTGGAATCCACACCGCCGGACATGGCAACCAGGATTTTCATAGCACGGATAGAAGAATTGTGCAGGTACTGGGCGCAGGGCAGAAGGAAAATGGTGCGAATTGTCGTGTAGGTCTGATTGTATAGACTACTTTTATACTGCGAGCTTGCTATCTTGTGCTACTATGATCTCACTATGACGAAAACAGCAGCACCCACATCATCACTTCGGGACTTCATCAGCCATGCGCGCAAGCAGGGTCTGGACTTGGCAACAATAAAATCATTGCTCAAGGATGCGGGATGGAAGGAGCGCGATGTGTTGCAGGCATTTTCTGCCGAGGCGTTAAAGCAACCCATTCCAGAGCCGCCGGATACAGGTGGCGCAAGGGACGCGTTTGAACACGTGCTCATTTTTGGTTTGCTCTATACG
>JAAYXY010000030.1 GCA_012515645.1 Candidatus Peribacteria bacterium
ACCGATGATGATGCCGAGCATCGTCAAGAGCGATCTGCCACCCTGCACCGTGACACCTCTGGCAGCCGAGGAAAGAATGTCGACAATGCGCATACTTACTTGAGAAAACTGCTTGCATGCGCAATGCGACGCTTAAAACTCCTGGAATCTTCCGTGACGCGACCATCGCGCAGGTGAATGATACGTTGGGCATGCTCGGCCGTGCTGCTTTCATGCGTGACCAGAATGATGGTATGACCTTCTTCATGGAGCCGCTGCAATGCAGCCATCACCTGGATGCCGGAATGTGAATCCAAGTTGCCTGTGGGTTCGTCTGCAAAAATGACTTCCGGCTGTGTGACAAGGGCGCGAGCAATTGCAACACGCTGCTTCTGGCCTCCGGATAATTGGCTGCTCAAATAATCGATGCGATCGTTGAGTCCGACGGTTGCAATCGCATCCTCCACGCGCTTGCCGCGTTCCTCCACCGTAATGGTGGGATGGTACAGCAGCGGCAGCAGAACGTTCTGGCGTACGGATGTGCGCGGGAGCAGGTTGAACGCCTGGAAGACAAAACTCACGCGCGTCGCGCGGATGCGCGCCAGTTCATCATCGGTCATCTTGCGCGTCGGTTCGCCATGGAACAGGTATGCACCACTGGTGATGTGGTCCAAAAAACCCAGAATATGCATAAGCGTGGATTTTCCGGAACCGGAAGGTCCCATAATAGAGATGAATTCCCCCTTCTCTATGGTGAGGTTGATATCGAAGAGCACTTTGGTTTCCAGCTCTTCATTGAAGTAGGACTTGCAGAGATCTTTTGCCTGGATAAGTGGTGGTGCAGCCTTGATCATATGTTTGCAAGATACTATCCATATTTATTCCCTGACAAGCACCACAACCTCCTGCCCTTCCTCTATACCTTCGATGATTTCCACCTCGCCACCCTGGCCATCCATGCCTACGACGACCTCCTGCTCGCGTACTATGCCGTTCATCTGCAGCACCCGAACAATATCTTGCCCATCGTCCCCTGTCATCACCGCACGTCCCGGTATCGTAACGACATCCCCGCGGAAATCCGTGTACACCTCCGTATCGCCGGTCATACCGATTCTCAGGCGCTGCTTAAATTCCTGATCGAAATCGAGTTTCACCCTGTACTTGGGCACACCATCGCGCATGGTTGCCACAGGATCGATCTCTGAGACCGTGAGTGCAAACAGATCTCCAGGGAACGCATCCAGCACAATTGTGCCGCTCTGTGTGAGCATAATTTTGGGAATGTCGATTTCCGCTACAAAGATTTCTATGCGATACGGGGATTCCCCAAGCATCGTGATTGCAGCATCGGACGCAAACGATGTGGAGAGCAATTCTCCCTCTTTTAAATTCACTTTGGTAATGGTGCCGTCGATAGGCGCAATGATAACGGTATCTTGGTAGCGTTCGCGTGCACGCTGCAACTGCGCATACGCCTGGTTGAGCCGTGCGCGCGCAGCATCAATGTCTGCCGGCCTCGTACCGGCACGCAGGAGTGCCAGTTCCGCTTCGTCGATACGCAGGGATGTCTCGTACGTCAGAATATCCGCTTTCGCCTTGTCCCGGCTGCCCTCCGCGCTGATTACTGTTTTTTCTTCGGACGCGATCTGCGTTTCGAAATTCGCAGAAGCATCACGCAACGATTTGAGTACGCTATCCACAGAGCTAATTGCCGTCTGCACATTGCTGCGCTGCGTGGCAACCGTCGTCTTGGTGCTCTCACGCACCGTATTCGTGTACGTACCGGTAATAGGCAACGCAGAGAGCGTGTTGTAGGCATCATTGAGTGCAGTCGCCAAGTCCGTCAGATGCACTTTCGCCTGCTGCAATCTGATAATCACTTCGGAATACGTACTGGCAGAACTCGCCTGCAACACATCTGTCTCGATTTGCAATTGCACAGCTGCCAGGCTCTGCTTTAACTGCTGATACACATGTGGGTCATGCTTGATGAAAACGTCAAGGACGCTCACATCATCAAGAACACCATCCATAGTACGCGCCGCTGTCAGACCGATGGAGAGCTGCTGCGATGCAGTGCTCTGTGCAGTGCTCACATATCCCTGCAAACTTGTTTCAGCTTCGCGGCGCAGAAAATCCAGCTTTAGCTGCGAGGTTTCCAACGTGCGTTCCGCACTGCGCAGGCTTTCGCGTGCGGCCTCCAGCGATGCCCGCTTGTTCTGCACTACAGCTTCGCGCACGGCAATCTCTTCCGGTCGTGTGCCTTCTTCCAGCCTCCGGAGCTCCGCTTGTGCGGCAGCTACTTGCGCTGAAGCGGAATTGACGTCCGCAGACAGACCGCTGCTGCGCAGGCGTGCCAATTGCTGCCCTTTTTCCACTGTATCGCCTTCTTCCACCAGAACAGCATCCACAATGCCCGTGATCGGGAACTGTAATTTGATGTCTTTTTCCGAAATCACTTCACCCACAGCTTCCACGATCTGGACAAGATCCTGCCTTTTTGCAGTTTCTGTGATGTATTCGGGCTTTGCAGGCTGCTGCAGGTACCAGATGAGCAGGTAGAGTAGGCAACCCGTGAGCACGATCGCCAGCGACGCCTTGGGATGGCGGCGCGCGACGTGCCATGCGGCAAGTACCATGCGCCGTAGTACTGCGAATAGTGATCGTATACTCATTTATATAATATTATAACACTATTTTACATTTTTTTCATGTTTTTTAGAGAGATTTTGCAGCGCCTCCTGTACCGCGTCATCAACGGGGCGCATGTGGACTCCTGTCGCACGCAGCTTCGCCGTACTGAGCACACATGTGCTACGCCCTGCTTTTGCCACCTCAGGCAAATCATCCAGCGCCAAACGCGCGAATTCGTGAGCAGGATCCACAATTTGCCTGTAGAGCTCCATAATCCTGTAGGGAGAAATGCTCCCCTCGTTCACCATATTGAAAATACCGGTCGTACGCTTCTCTGTAAGCAACGTGACTGCATCGAAGAAATCCGGCAGGTACGTCATGGAATTCTGTGCATCGAGCACACGGCCATATTTGGCAAGTTTCGTGATCAGGCTGCGCTGCGCCGGCGTACCATCAAAGGGCATGCGCAGGCGCAGTACTAAAATTCCCTGTTCCGTAAACTCACTGAGCATGCGATCGATCCACGCTTTGGTCCGCGAATAGAAACTGCCCGCAAAATTGGGCGGGTCTTCTTCCGTAAATCCCCGGCCATCATTATCGCCCGAGTAAATGCATCCGGAACCCAGATGCACCCAGTAGATGCCACGATTACCGCATTCTTTCAGCAGTACCAGCGGTCCCGTGACATTGCTGTGGATCGTTTCTAATTTGTGGTCTTCGCACCAGTCGATATTCGGTCTGCCGGTCTTGCCTGCTGCATTGATCACGACGTCCGGCTGGTGCGTATCTAACTCACGGGCCACATCTGCCATATTGGCAATATCCACAGTGGATCCCACTGATCCAGGGAATCGTTCCAGGAACTGCTGCCCGAAATAGCCTTGCGCTCCGAAGACGAGAAATTTCATTGGCGCTATCATAGTGCTTTTGCCACATATGTGCAGCAGTTATTTCCAACACTTTTTTCTCTGGATATTTGTTGTACAATACCACCAATGCCACGAAAGAAGCGCAAGAAGAAGGCAACCCGGCGCAGCACAGCACGCAAATCGCGTACTTCTCCGCGCGCTCTGGCGCTGGAAGAAACGACGCAGCGACACATCAGCGGCATTGCACAGGTGACCGTTGGTATCCTGCTTGTCCTCGCGCTGCGCGGGCAAGCCGGTCCCGTCGGCGATGCGATCCAACGCATGCTCACCTTCTTCTTCGGTACGTGGGGCATGCTGTTCCCCGCGTTCCTCCTGCTTTCCGGTGCGCTGCACTGGCTGGCGCCCACGGGGAGCATCGAACTTAAACGCGGTACGGGATTGTTACTCAGCCTCCTCGCCTTCCTCGGCATGGTGCACCTACAGGCTCCGCTGCAGGATATGGCGCCGGAACGCGACGCCTACGCAGGCGCCGTCGGATTCCTGATGAGCGTTCCCTTCGTACTCTTCACCAGCAAGGCCGTGGGCTACACCGTGCTCGCCGCCCTGCTGCTCGGCGGCATCTTTGTGGCCTTTGAACCGGATATTGGCTCGCTGTGGGGCGCAATCCGTGCATGGCAGAACCGACGCAATGAACCTCTCCCCGCACGCAGGGCGCGCGTGCAGCGAGACGATGACGAAGAAGAGGAGGAGGATCTTCCGAACGACGACCTTATAGAACAGGACCGCAATGCGCCGGAACTCAACATCGTGCGTCCGGTGTTCGCGCAGCAGGTCGTCAAGGATGCCGCGCGCAAAAAAATGGCCGGCAATCGCGATCGCGCACCTGCTCCGGCCGCAGAACCAGGTCAATTGCAAATGAAAGACACACGCTTTGAAGAATGGAACTTCCCTTCCTACGACCTGCTGGAATCCGAACAGAGCGAACTCACCGTCCACGACGAGGAACTCAAAACACAGGCACGCCAGATCCAGGAGAAGCTGGAAGAGTTCGGCATCAGCGTCACCATGCGTGAGGCGCATCCCGGTCCCACGGTCACGCAATTTACACTGCAACCGTCCGAGGGTGTGAAATTGAGCCGCATCGAGACACTCAAAGATGACCTCGCTCTGGCGCTTGCCGCACAGAGCCTGCGCATTGAGGCACCCATTCCCGGCAAAGCACTGGTCGGCATAGAGATGCCCAACAGCAAGCGCACGACAGTGCGTCTGCGCGAAATCCTGGAAAGCCCGCAGTTCACACAGAGTGAATCGTCGCTCACGCTGCCTCTGGGACGCGATGTGGCCGGAGATGCGGTCGTGGCAAACATCGATGACATGCCGCACCTGCTCATTGCCGGCGCAACAGGATCAGGGAAATCGGTATGCATGAATACGTTCCTCGCAGCGCTCCTGTTCCAGAACGCGCCGCACGAACTCAAATTCATCCTCATTGACCCCAAACGGGTGGAGCTGATGCCGTACGATGGCATCCCCCATCTGCTCACCCCCGTGATTACGGAATCGGAAAAAGCGCTCCAGGCACTGCGCTGGGCAGTCGCAGAAATGGGCAGGCGTCTGCATCGCTTCTCCGAAGCGGGCGCGCGGAACATCGAAGAGTACAACGAGAAACAGACGGATGAGGAAGACCTTTTGCCCCGCATCGTCATCGTCATCGACGAACTGGCGGACCTGATGATGCGCCAGTTCCGCAGAGATACGGAAACCATGGTTGCGCGCATTGCGCAGATGGCCCGGGCCGTGGGCATGCACCTCATCATCGCCACGCAACGCCCGAGCGTGGATGTGATTACCGGCCTCATTAAAGCCAACATCCCCACGCGCATTGCATTCCGCACGGTCAGCGCGGTCGATAGCCGCACGATCCTCGATAGCATCGGTGCAGAAGATCTGCTGGGCAAAGGCGACATGCTCTACCGCACCGCAGTTTCGCCGCGCCCCACGCGCATCCAGGGCATCTTTATTTCCACGCAAGAAACGGAGCGTGTGATCAATGCCGTCAAAATCGCGGGTGGCGGAGAGATTACGGAACAAATCGGCCTGAGCAACCGTGATGAGGAGGAAGAGGAACACGGTGCTGCCGGCTACATCGACCTGAACGCCGATGATAATGGCGGCGACGAACTCTTCTTCGAGGCCGTGCGCATCGTGCAGAGCACGGGCCGCGCCTCTGCCAGCCTGCTCCAACGGCAGCTCAAAGTTGGCTACGCGCGCGCTGCGCGGCTCTTGGATATTATGGAAGAGAAGGGCTTGATCGGTCCTTCTGATGGCGCGAAAGCACGGAAGGTGTACATGGAGGTTGGTGCGTAGGTATGAGTTGTAGGAAATAGCTTTTTCCCTAAGATTATTGTTGTAATATAGCATGCTGATATGCCAGCACTTGCTTACGAATCGGTTGAAATATTTCAGAAGCTCACTCCTTCAATTATTGGCTGGATTAGCCTACTACTTGCTTTCTATGTTCACATCAGAACCACACGGTTTGTGAAACATTTTCAAAGACCTGTTGTATGCGTAGAATCCACAGAAGTTACTCAGCAAAATGAAGGCACCAAATCATCATTTAACATTCTCTTTCAAAATAAAGGCGAACATCCTGCATACGACATCCTTATTAGGATATTTTTCATATCATCCACTAAAGATGAGGTTAGTAAATTAGAAATAATTTCTCCTAATGTTTTATATCAAGACAAAATAATGCATATCCAAGCATCTGATAGAGATTTAAGTAGTTTTAACGCAAGTAATCCTCTGCTTATTGCTATAAATATCGAATATAAGGATTTTCTTAGAAAGAAGAAAATATCATTTTTCGACAAGAAGCATTTTGACGACAGCTGGCATTGGTACAAATATATTGGAGGTAACTTTTTCCCACATGCTTCCTCTGAAGAACCAGAAAGGATGGCTAGACTATTAAAGAAAAAAAACTACATCGACTAACACGGACTAGCCGGTTCGTTCGCTTATTAT
>JAAYXY010000031.1 GCA_012515645.1 Candidatus Peribacteria bacterium
GGATGTTATGTGGCTGAGGATTACGAATATCCCTACTGTGACGAGGACGTCGTGCAGCAGTGCCACAACGGCTATGATGCCGAATCGCCAGGCGCTGAGGCGTCGGGGGACTTTGCGGAATGCAAACGCGATGTAGAGAACAATGGCGATGGCTGCCAGCCCCAATGCCCACAGCGAACGTTGCCGCAGGCTGGCACCGACCGTTGGGCCTATGGTCGTAAACTGGCGCTCCTCTATGCCTTCCAGCATGTTTTCCAGAGCCGAAAGGATATTGATGTGTTCTTCGTTGCTTATGTCCCGCATACGCAGAAGTGCCGTGCCGTCGCGTGTGATGTTGACGGCGACAGTTCCGAGCGGCGGGTCCATGTCCAGGCTTCGCATGGCTATGGCTACGTCGTCTTTCGTAACGTTTTCGGCCAGTGCGATTTCCATGAGAGTGCCGCCCGTGAAATCAATGCTCAGTTTCGGTCCCGGCACAAATAGGATCACCGCGCCGGTTATAGAGAGCAGCGCGGACAGGCCGAGGAAGAATTTGGCTGGGCGGAGGAAAGACATACAATGTGATTCGGGGATGTACTGTACGGAGCGTGCGGGGATTTGCCAAGTTCTTCCGTGTTTTCTTTTGTAGCAGGAATCATACCCAGGCACATCACTGTTGTCTGCGTATCCGCAATGTCCTCACCAATCCCTCTTGTTCCAGTTCCCATGAGAATTGCTCACTGAGTGGTGGTATAGGTATGTACAGCCATTCCTGCAGATTTTCTATGCCATACGGTGCTAGCAGATCTGCCAATGCCGCTTTGTCGATGTGCCCTGCAAGGTGCAGGCGTGTTGAGGGAGCTTTGCTTTCTGCAGCGAGTATTGCGGGTAGCTGAGGGTTTTGGCTCACGATGAAGTTACTCCCGCGTACCGCGGTGATGAGCAGTGTCTTTTCTACAGCGTTTCCTGACTGCTGTATGCGCCAGCTGTTGCTATGGGACATGATTGGTTCCTGCTTTTCTGCGATGCGTATATCCTGTACAGGGAACCGTTCGTCCAGGAGTGTTTTTTGCACTTCTGTTGGCACGTAGCGCTCCGCATGGCTTTGGTGCAATCGTTCCGCGAGTGTGGCTGCTGCTTTTTCGGATGCTGCGGTTCCTTCTATGGTGAGCAGCGATCCCGATGCAGGCAATTCCACTTGCAACGCTCCTTTTGTGAGGAGCGGGAGTATTTCGTACGTCCAGCTGACGTTCTCTCCAAATGCCTGCACAAACCATTGCATAGCAATGCTCTGGAGAATATTCGCTTCTTCTTCAGTGAGGTGCGTTTGTATGGCATGCCATGCCCATGCCACATTCCCGCGGATACAGGTGGCAATACATGCACTGTGTGCAGGTGCGCTCAGTGCTGGCGGCGCAGCGAAGGCTCCTACGATTTGCACAATGGTGTTCTCTGCTCGTTGTTCTATGCCTATATGGCTGCCGCTTCCCAATACTGCGGTTGTGAGTGCATTTGCTGGTTTCTTCTGCACGAGTAATGCAGTGTCCATATACGTCCATGGTGTTGTTGGTTTCTTGTTGGTACGGAGTGCGGTGTATGTTTCATTGCGTGTCAGTGGTGTGTATGTGCTCTGCAGGATATGTGCGATTGCTGCATTGGAGGTGTATGCGGTGAACGGTGGCAAGGCGATTGCGTCACTGTTTTGCGTGTTGCTGCGTACGAGTACTGCGGCGCCGACGGTTCCTTCTTCTGTTTGCAACAATGCCAAGCCTTCCGTACCGGAGGGGAGATGTGCGAGGGTTTCCGGTGAAAACCATGCTGAAAACGGTTTGAGATTCTGCTCGAGTGGTCTGTGAATAAGCAGCACGGTTTTGTCTGAAGGCAGTACGTCACTCACGTACCGGGTTTGCAGCGTGAGCATGTGTGTTGTCATGATGATGATGGCTAGTACGGCACCGCTCCCTGCAAGTCCCATGGTGATGATGGCCGCTGTGCGGATGGTTTTCATTGTGTGCATGTTTCCAGTGTGACACATCTTGCCTGTTTCTTTGCTATTGGGGGATTGCAGTTTTTCGCAAAAAAGCGTATACTGATTTGATTTTGTTCCTTCCAAACCAACACCAATATTGCAGAGTTGCGAGGGCTATGGGTATCACGTCGTACGCATTGCCCTCTCTGCTCTGAGACGACGTCGGGTGGATGAGAGGTCGCTCCTCCCGATGCATCTTTCCTCCCCATGAGCTCCGGCGCCTTATGCGCCGCGCGGTTCTGGCACGGGGACTTCGGCGGGTTCCGAGGAGAAACAAGAAACCCAATCAAGGCAGAGGATACGCAGGCTCCTCCCTGCAGTCCGCTTCTATCAACCGGCTCAGTGGCTTCCCATGTCACCGATAGCTGAGGAAGTGCGACAAACAAACACAAAAAAGGCCAGAGGTTATTTCTGGTCTTTTTTGCTGTTGCGGTTTTAGTGGTTTTTCAGCAGTTCGCTGGCTTCCGTGAGAAACGGATCCAGTTCCAGTGCACGTTGCAGTTCTGCTATACCTTCTGTTGTTTTCTGTGTGTGCAGCAGTGCTTTGCCCAGCAGCTTATGTGCCAATCCTCGTTCCGGCCAGCGCTTCACTGCTTCCCGTGCGGCCATTTCCGCGCGTTCATTTTCTTCCAGTACCAGGCTGGTTTCCACCAGGCCTTCAAAATCCTCCAGATTGGCATCTTCCTCCTGCACCAGCGCGGCGTACTGCAGAGAGGCGAGAGCGGTTCTGTTGCCGCGCAGCGCCTCCCGTGCTAATTCTCGTCTGGCATCGGCTTGTGGCTCAAAACCGTTGGCCACAGCGTATTCCAGGAAGATGAGGGCATTCTCCGTTTCCCCTGTATCGGCGTATGCCCTGCCAAGGAAGTACTGGATTTCGGGTTTCTGTGGATCGATGGCGTATGCCTGCTCCAGCGATACCACAGCCTGCGCCGGACGTTCCGTTGTGAGTTCGCAGTATCCCTGCACAATCCATGCGTCGCGGTAGTCCTGTTCTTGACTTGTGACTTGGTGCAACAGAGGCAGCGCCAGTTCACATTCTTGTACTTGTGCCAGTGCCCGGGCGAGTAAGGTAATGAGGTGTTCCTGGGGGCTCTGATCGAAGAGTGCGTATTCGTCGTATGCCGCAAGCAGCGTTCTTGCGTTGCTGCGCAGTACCGGTTCCCAGCCATTAATTACCAATGCCAAATCCTGTTTTGTTGCATCGTGGTTTCCCTGTACCAGATTGATGAGTGCCAGTCCGTAATGTTTCTGCGGGGAATCTTCTGCGTCTTGCAGTCGTTTGCGTGCACGCACCAGTTCCCCTGTGCGCAGGTCTACAGTGCTTTCGAGCAGCAGTATATCCTGCTGTCGCGCTCCTGCGTTGCGCATTTTGCGAATCGTGTTTTTTACGCCATCCATATCCCGGCGTTGGAGTTGCGCCTGTGCCAGTTTGCGCAGCGCGGGGAGGTCGCCTCCTTCCTCCACTGCGAGTACATACTCTGCCTGTGCCCCTGCCCAGTCGCCGCGCACAGCGAGCAGATCTCCCTGGCGCAGGTGCACGAGTGCTTTATTTCCGGTTGCTGCAGTGATGTTGTTCCCTGCGATCGCCGGCACGCCGGTTGGTGTCTCTGTTGTGATGGGCTCTGTGTGGAGCAGGTCTGTTGACTGTGCGAGTTGCCACCATAAAAAAGCGAATAGCGCTGTTGCACAGAGGAATGCAAGGACGATTGGCGCTGCAAAACGGAAAGGCAGTTTCACGGTGTGATAGCGTAGCAGCTTGGGTTGCAGCAGGGTAGCAAGGAGGGTTCACGTTCTTCTATTCTTCCTGTTGCGTTTCCTGAACGCTTGGGCTCAATTCACCATCGTCGCTCTTGGTGATGCCCCCTGTTTTCTCTTGTGCTGCGGCTTCTGCAATGTGTTTGGGCAGGACGGCATCCACCGCTCCCCAGTGTGCTTCCCCGTCTTCTGGTAGCAGGATTGTTACCTGGTCGCCGACTTCCGCTCGATAAAATGTTACCGATGCCAGGAGCACACGGTATGTTTTGCCCTGTGCCAGTACTTTATATTGGCCGTCTTCCTGAATGAGCACGCCCACGATGGATTTGCGCGGGACGGGTGCGATCTGCTTGTAAATGAATTTTCCCTCGTCGGTGATGGTGAGCTTCATGCCGTCGCCTTCTACCAGTTTGCTCTTGCTGGCGTAGTTCGCAGGCACAGGGTACGTTTGCCCGTCACTGTCGACCATATTCTGTCCGTCAAAAATTCCTTCCACTACCTTTCCATCGGCTGGTTCGCCGTGGTGCATATTCTGCGCGCGCGTTGCGAAGCGTTCGCGAGACGTATCGCTCACACCCGTGATCTCACGCAGGAGCGCGTTTGCAGTCTTTAGAGATGCGGTTGCGCTCTCTACAAGTTCCTGAATGTGCTGGAGTCCGTTGTCTGTCATGGTGTTGGTGAGAAAGTGTTCTATATTGCCTGCATAGCGACTTCCAAGCTGGTTGCCTCTAACCGTTGTCTCATCTCGGTGTCTGTGAGGAGTCCCGCCTGAGCGCCGATCTTTCCTACGACGCTTGCAGCGTTTATCGTACCTGCACGCAGCGCTGTTTGCAAGTCTCTTCCTTCCACAAATGCCCACGTTGCCCCGGTGCCAAACGCATCTCCGGCACCTGTGGTGTCGATGACATCGATGTCTTGCAGTGCAGGACAGTGCCATAGATGTATGCCATCGCTTGCGAGTACGCCTTTGGCGCCGTTCGTGATGCACGCATATTTGGCGCCTGCGTTTGTGAGTGCATGCAAAGCGCTCTCTCCCGTTGGTTTGCCGGTGAACTGCAGTGCTTCCTGTTCATTGAGGAGCAGCAAGTCCGTTTGCGCAACCAGTTGTGCGTTCTGTTCTTCCTGCATTCCCATTGCGATTTGGTGCCCTCCTGGGTTCCAGGTGAAATTGATGGTGTCGTCATTGGTTAGGACTTCGACAATGTCGTCACGGATGATACCGGAGCCTTCCTGGAGGCTGCTTAAGTACACCCAGTCCGTTTGTTTAGCGGTTTCGCGGCTGAACGTCGCATCGTGCAGGTGGCGGTTTGCTCCGGGTTCGTACAGGATGGTGCGTTCTCCGCAGCTTGCGGAGAGGATGATGGAAAAACTGGATACTTCGTCTTCTACGATCGTGGCGCTGCGTGTATCTACCCCTTCTTTCTGGAAGTTCTGCAGCAGCGCTTGTCCCCATTTTTCGTCCGTGAGAATGCCGCAAAATGCCGCCTGGCAGCCCAGTCGTGCCAGTCCTACAGAGGAATTGCTTGCGCCGCCTCCACATGTTTCCTGTATGGATTGCACGAGCATTTTCTCGCCCAATGGAAAGACGAAACAACGTCGCCCGTCCACTGTTGCAGAGTCAAGGTGTTGCAGTTGCACGAAGAGGTCGTAGGTTGCCCCTCCAATGGAGAGCGTGCGTTTCCGCTTGGGTTGTGCTGGTGCGTCAGACATGGTTGCCCTCAGTGTACTGTTGCTGCATGGCGGTGACGAATGAGTCGTACAGTCGTGCTGATCGCCTCTTGCGCAGGTACAGCATTGCCGCAGGCAGTGCGATGGCAAGAATCCACCACAGTGATACCGGTATACCAGTTTCGGGTTGTGCAGGCGGAGGAGCTCCACTGTGCATTGGTGGCGGGTTGGCGGTGATGGCGAGACCCGTAGGTACGGGATCAGCTGGACCGGGTTGGAATCCTCCTAATTTGGATGTGGGTGTTCCCTCGCCAGTGACTGCCAGGTCTGTCAGCGTTTCCCCCGTTGTGGCAATGGGTGTTAGGCGTATATAGTACGTGATATCGTTGAGTAAGTCTCGCATGGTATGTGTGACCAGTGCACCGTTAATCATGCGTTCTTCTGTGTAGTTCTCCGGTTCTACGCCATATTCAAGCCGGAATGATGCAAGTGGCACGTCTTTCAGCTTCGTCCATTGCAGTGTGAGGCTGCTGTTGCCCGGCGTCACGTTGAGGCGCATACCGATGGGTATTGCCTGTACAACTTTGCTTTTTTCCGTGCTTTCCTGGTCTTCTCTCCATGCAGTGAGAGCGAAGTAATATGTTACGCCGGGTTTGAGCCCTCCTATTTTTGCGGACATCGCATCTGTCTCCAGTGTGTGTGGGAAGTCCTCTGCGTTCTCGCCTACGTAGATGCGGTAGCCGTCAATGGGTTGCCCGTCTTCCGGTTCTACGGGATCCCACGAGAGGACGATTGCGCTGGGTTCCGCTTCCGCTTGTACATTTTGTACCTGGGGAAGTCCTTTTCTGCGTACTTCGAGTGTGCTCAGCATTTCCGTCGTATTGCCTGCCGCGTCCGCAACTTGCAGCATTGGCTGGTACGATCCGTGTTTTTCCACGCGCAACAGTATCTGGAATGCGCCGCTCATCGTTCCCGGTTCCATCGGTGTCTGTTGTCCGTCCATGTGCAGGAGTGCTGTCGCTATGCGTCCGCTGTTATCTTCCGTCTGTACGCTTACCAATACTTCGTCGCCCTCGGTTGGCATGACCGGTGTAAAGGTGAATTTCGAGATACTGGGCGGTTCAATGTCGAGCTTGAGCCGCAGGTTCCCCGAATCATTCCGCCCGCTTTCGTCGCGTACGCGCAGGGTATGGTCCTGTTGGTTGGGATGTAGCGGTACCGCGATGGAGAAATATCCCTCTGTATCTGATTCGCCGTAGACATCCTCCGTGCCGCCAGTGACGACCAGGTTAACGAACGGAGGCGCGGTGCCTTCCACTGTTACCGTATGGTTGTTGACCATGGCATCCTGTGCGGGAGACAGGATTTTAATTGTCTGCCGGGGTTGCGTCGTTGTATCTCCGGCGACTGTGATGGCGATTTCCCCCATGATACTGCGATCTCTGCTGTCACGGGCGTGCAGTACATGCTCGCCCGGTGTGGCGAAACGCAGTCCCAGTACGAGTGTTTTGCGTCCCAGATCGTTCGATCGGAAGGTGACGTTGCCGAAACTTGGCAGAATCGCTTGTGGATCCGTGGAGAGCAGTTCCACCGTTCCGGTGTAGTCTTCCACGACCCGCCCGTTGCGGTCCACTGCGGTGATTGTCAGGTTTTCGTCCGTATTCACATGCATTTGCGCGTTCGTATCCAGGATGAAGCTGTCTACAACGTCGAAAGAGGATACCTGCCCGTAGAGTGAACGTGCATCGATGCTCCCGAAAAATTGGTTCCCGTAGGTTGTTGCACTTGGCTGTACCGGCGCGTAGAGCTGCCTGTTGTATTCGTTCGCGATGGGTCCGCCGATTCCTTGTGATGGCAGGAGTGCTGTGACCTGCAATTGTGATGCTATTGCTCTGCCCGAGACCAGATCCACAGCGCGCAGTGTGCGTTCGCCCGGCTGGTACGCGTGTACGCTGAATGCCTGTTCTCCGCGGTCGTCGGTTTGTTCCGTTGTTGCGGCGATGGTGTCGGTGGTTTCACTGGAGATGAGCGTCACTGCACGTCCTTCCAGAGGGTTTCCGTACCGGTCGCGCAGGATCACGCGTACTGCCAGTGTGTCCTGACCATCCGCGAGCATGCTGTCGCGTTGTGCCTGTACTGCAGAGTTTCCGATATCCATTTGCTCCGGCATCACAGTGAATGCTGTTTCTGCACGTTCACCGTTCTCTGTTTCCAGTATGGCATCGTATGTACCTGCTTCCTGTGTTTCCTGTCCTGTAAGGCGTGTGTGTAGCGTGTCGCCTTCTCCCTGCAGGTTGCGCGTTATTTCCATGCCGAACGGAGGGAACACCGTGAGGGTGCCCTTGCCCTGCAGGTGCGAGATCGTGATCTCGGTTCCTAAGCCTGCGACTGTATCTGCAGCGGATACCGCTACTCGCGATCCTTCTATTGTTGCTCCATTTCCATGTACCAGTACTGGTTGAGTGACCAGTGCTATACATGCAAGAACCGCTGTGATTCGTATGTGTTTTCTCAGAGAAAGCATCAAGCTATTGTAGCAGTTGAGCGCTTTCTACTCAATTCCCTTACAGGGTATAAGGGCATTATTTGCCTTATTGTCCACTTATCTTCTGTTCTTCTCTGGAGGCAATACCTACACCAAACTGTGTTTTTATGTGTATGATGTTTCATATGCGACGCGCGTCCTTCCTGATTATCCTGTGTCTTCTTACAGCGTGTGCTGGCAGCGATTCTGCTGTGTTGGAATGTGCTCTGGAGTATTGGGATGGGACAGTTGGTCTCTGTCTGCCGCAGGGATGGAGCGTTATCGATGCGCAGACATTGCGCCAGCGCGGAGTGCCCGAAGAGACGATCGCAGGATTTCAGGCAGATAGTGCCGTGTCCGGACAATTCCCAACCGTGACTGTCACGCGTGAGTTACTTACTGCGGAAATAGCACCCGAGGTGTATAGCAATGCCAGCATGCGTTCTGTGAGCGTGCTTCCCGGATACCAAGAGTTGGAAACCACTAGTATGGAGGTGGATGGCGCAACAGTGAGTTTACATGTTTTTACTGCGCAACCTGTTACTGAAGAACCGATGCGTCGCTTCTATCAGGTGAGTACTGTTGCTGGTTCTACAGGATATACAGCGACTGCGGCTGCGCCTGTGGTGATTGATGATGCGTTGGATGAGCAGATTGTTTTCGTTTTACAGCACCTGACGTTCCAAGAGTCAGATTCGCAACAGTAAGAAGAGGCAACACAGCATCTGTATGACATTACTTTCCACATGCAGCGATTGTGCTTATGCTACCGCTGCGGTTTGGTGCCGTAGCCAAGTAGTAAGGCAGGGGTCTGCAAAACCCCCATACGTGGGTGCAATTCCCACCGGCACCTCCAGGTAAGCTTTGGGTCATGATGCCGAATGTCGTGTTTACCACATCAGTAACTCCGGCGCGAAGATGAGGAGCATGCCAAGTGCGTACATGAGCAGACCGCCGAAGATGAGCGTGGCTTTCGCATATCGGGTCGTGATGCCTGTGGCGTGCAGCGTGAAGACCGCGATGGCGAAGATGACCACATCATCAATCATGTACATGAGGATGTAGAGCCCGAGGTAACTGTACCGTGCCAAATCGCTCACATTGTTGAATGCGAGGATTTGCGTGAACACCGCAGGCAGCCCTGCTGTGCATACCAGTTCAATCATGTTCACCGAGATTGCCAGAATGGCGACGCCTAGGATCATCAGAGGCCATACGCTTACATGGATAATGTGCTGCATGCGTTGGATCACTTTGCGGCGGCCAGTCGGATTGGTGACATTGCATACTGTAGGATCCTTGTATAGAGCTTCAAACAGGTAAAATCCTCCACCACCAATGGCGACAAGTCCTATGATTTTCTGGACCCACAGGTTGTATCCTATAAGGAGGAATACATTGAGCCATGCGGCGATGAACAGGTAGTAGATCGCGCCGCTGATGAACAAGAACGTACCGCCAATGACCCAGATTTTGCGCATGTCATGCGTGTTGATCA
>JAAYXY010000032.1 GCA_012515645.1 Candidatus Peribacteria bacterium
AAGGAACGAAAGCCTACGAAGCATACCGAACGGACGTCGTGGAAGAACGACATCGACACCGTTACGAATTCAATAATAAACTACGGAAAGATCTGGAAGCACATGGCCTTGTCTTCTCTGGAGAATGGCCGGAAACCAGGCTCATGGAAATTGTGGAAATCCGGGACCACCCCTTTATGCTGGGATCACAATTCCACCCGGAATTCCAGAGCCGGCCGCACAGGCCGCACCCGCTCTTCACCGCATTCATGAATGCGGTACTTAAGAAATAGTACCAACGATTTCCCGCAGATCCTGTATCCCCTCCTGGTCACACCAAGTAGACATCTCTTCGCATACGAGGCGGAAAACATCGGCACCACGGTCACCAACAGCCGTGCCGATGCCAACGAGCGATGCACCGGCAATCATGAGTTCGAGTGCATCTTCCCCCGTGTATACGCCGCCCGTGCCAATAACGGGGAGCTTCCCTTCTGTGGCACGGTAGATATCGGCAACACATTTGACGGCAATGGGCTTGATAGCGCGACCGGAGAGCCCGCCAACACGGTTGGCAAGAATCGGCATGCGGCTACGCAAATCTATCGCCATGCCCGGACCCACCGTATTAATCGCCGTAAAACCGTCTGCCCCAGCTTCCGCGCAGGAAAGCGCAATAGAAGCAATATCGGGCACATTAGGAGAGAGTTTGATGAATACCGGCGTCTTGCTACCGATGCTTTTGACAGTTTTTGTAACTGCAGACGCATCTGCCGCGGAACAGGCAAAGGGGCGTCCGAACTCGTCTTCTATATTGGGACAACTGATATTGACCTCCAGAAAATCCGGCTTGAGCGCAAGAATTGCCTCCGCGACCTTCGCGTAATCCTCAACAGACTCTGCGATGACATTTGCAATGAGCGGAACAGGATGGTTCTGCATGTAACTGTGTATTTCCTCCCGAGCCTTCTCTATACCTGCATCCGGAACACCCACCGCATTCAGCGTCCAGTACTCGGTAGAAATGATAGTGGGATTGGGATGTCCTTTGTGCTCATGAAGCCACAGAGACTTGGTTGTCACACCTCCGGCACCATGCTCAGCAACCCGTTTCCAGCTGCTGGCCGTAACGCCCCAAATACCCGAAGCGAGCACTGTGGGATTCCGGAATGGGATGCCGCATATCGTCTGCGCAAGATTCACGCTGCTATAATAGCGCCATACGACGAAATTCGAAATTCGAAGCATACGCCATTTGGGATTCCGCATTTCCTATTTCGAACTTATGATGTACCCATGACTGCAACAACCGAATGCCGACTCCCGAAGACGTACAGGATAAAACATGTAAAAAAGGAAACGCCACATGTGCGCACATTCACCTTTGATGTTTCCCTGGGCGCAAAGCCGGGACAATTTGCCATGGTCTGGCTCCCGGGTATAGACGAGAAACCCATGAGTATCGCCTTTGATGGAAAGGAGGACATGCGCATCACATTTTTCGCAGTAGGCGATATGACGAAAAAACTCGCAGAATGTACGGAGGGAGACCTTGTGGGTTTACGCGGACCGTTTGGAACGCACTACGAATGGAAACCGCGGCAGAGGCTGGCGCTGCTCGCCGGCGGTTACGGCGCGGCGCCCATGTATTTCGCCGCAAGAAAGGCATCGGAAGATAACTGCACAATCGACGTGTTTGTCGGCGCCCGAAGCGCAGAGCACCTGCTCTATATCGACAAGCTGAAGCAGTTGCCGAACACAACCGTCCACATTGCTACCGATGATGGGTCTGAGGGGTACAAGGGATACAACGTCGAACTCCTCAAAAAAATGCTCACTGATTCCCAAATCCCTACTCCCGACTCCCTGTTCGCCTGCGGACCGGAAATGATGCTGAAAGCAGTCTCCGAAATCTCCGCTGAGCAAAAGATCCCAAGTCAACTTTCATTGGAACGGTACATGAAGTGCGGCTACGGCCTCTGCGGCAATTGCGTCGTAGACCCATTAGGCATCCGCCTCTGCAAAGACGGGCCAGTCATCAAAAATGAACTCTGCATACGCATCACGGAATTTGGAAAGTACCACCGGGATGCACTGGGTCGGAAAAAAGAGCTATAAAAAAACGATGGAGGAATAGTACGGGCTCACCTATACCGACTTCTGGGTATCAAGAATACTGGAACTCGGACAGGTACGAGCAAAAATACACCGGTGGCATGCAGGTTTTCTGGCGGTACACACAGCGCGTCCATGGCTAATGAATAATGTATTGAGCCTGCCCCACTGCGCACGGGGCACCTGCCGTTCCAAATCCCCGGCAATCCTATCGGGGTTCGTCTCCGCTGTAAGCCCAAGCCGCCGTGCCAACCGCATGACATGCGTGTCTACAGCAACACCTTCGTTCTTGCCAAACGCAGCATAGAGGATGATTGCCGCCGTCTTGCGCCCAATACCGGGCAAAGCAGTGAGTTCTTGCATGGTCTGCGGCACCTGCCCACCATGGCACTCCAGGAGGAATGCACACAATTCCTGGATGTGTTTTGCCTTTACGCGAAATGTGCCACATGAGTGAATGATGCGCTCAAGCTCACTGCGCGGCATAGTCACGTAATCTTCTGCGATACGACAACGATGAAACAATTCTTTGGTAACAATATTCGTACGCACATCCGTGCACTGAGCACTCAGAAGCGTAGCAACGGCAAGATCCAACGGCGTCTGCCAATCCAGAAAAGAACGCGGCGGATCATAGAGACACTCAAGCTCTCTAAGCACGGAATCGATGGAAACGGGAACCAAGCCCATGACCGCAGTATACACAGCTGCACGTCAAGTAAACTCACTCGATCCAACCGCAACATGCTCTATAGTCGCAACCCATGCCTCTTCCATCCTTCACCGTTTTCGATACCGAAACAACCGGCCTCGACCCGCAAAAAGGCCATAAAATCATTGAAATAGCAGGTGTGCGTATAGAAAACGGAGAAATCCAGGATGAGACAACGTTCATGGAACTCGTGAATCCAGAACGGGACATTCCGCTAGAAGCCCGACAAATCAACAGAATACAAGAAGAGGATGTACGCCTTGCCCCAACAATCGACCAGATCTTGCCGCGCTTTCTGGAATTTGCGCAAGGTTCCATACTGGTAGCGCACAATGCAGCATTCGACATGCGATTCCTGGAACGGGAAAAACAGCTCTGCTGGGGCTATGTAGAACTGCCCGAATGCCTGTGCACGCTCTGCCTAAGCCGCACGCTGTACCCAACGGAATTCCGGCACAATCTGGACGCCCTCACACGGCGATTCGGTCTCACCATGCCGGAAGCGCGGCACCGGGCTCTGCCGGACGTCCTGCTCACAGCACAGTGCCTACTAAGGATGATGCGGGAACACGACATAGCAACAATCGAACAATTGCGCGAGAAAGCGGAATACCATGCGGGAATCGTAGCCAAATAAACCGCGTATGGCATATACTGAAATAGTGGCCACTCTGACTATCGTAACAGGCAGCAACAACCCCATATTGCGGCGCAAGACGGAACCTGTGCCGCAGGTAACGAAAGAAGTGAAAAAATTGCTGAAAGACATGCGCGAAACAACAATAACCGCGGATGGCGGCGGTCTTGCGGCACCGCAGATTGGACGCACGGAACGCCTATGCCTCACATTGGTCAACGGGAAACTCATTCCGCTCATCAATCCCCAAATCACCTGGAAGAATCCACAAACGGAAATCGCCCAGGAAGGCTGCCTGAGCCTGCCTGGCATATGGCTGAACGTACCGCGCTACACAGAAATTATTGTGGAGTATCTGGATGAGAAAGGAGCGGAACAGAAACGCAAGCTTGTTGGATGGGACGCACGAGTTGTTCAACATGAAGTAGACCACCTGGATGGCATCCTGATTACAGATTACCGACAGGAATTCCATTCCCCGGAGCGCCACAAGCAGGTAGCCTGAAGACAATGGAGATTCTGGAAACCATCATCGGTCTGGAAGTGCATGTACAGATGAACACCCGCACCAAAATGTTCTGTGAGTGCGATAATGACGCATTCGGCAAACCACCGAACACGACAGTGTGCCCCGTATGCATGGGGCATCCGGGAACCCTCCCTGTCCTCAACGAAGAAGCGGTCAAAAAGGCAATCCAGGTATCGCTGGCACTGCAGTGCACTGTCAACCGGGAAAATCATTTCGACCGCAAGCATTACTTTTATCCGGATCTACCGGCAGGATTCCAGATCTCTCAGTATGATTTTCCGCTGGCAAGCAGTGGGAACGTCACGTACGAGATACGCGACGACAGCGGTGCTGTGCAAGCGGAACGAACCTGTCGTATCACGCGGCTGCATATGGAAAACGATGCGGGCAAACTCACGCATCGTGGCTCCGCGACGCTGGTAGACTTTAACCGTGCCGGCACACCTCTGATGGAAATTGTAACGGAACCTGATCTGCGAAACTCAAAGGAAGCATCTGCTTTCGCACAGGAACTACGACGAATGATCGTCGCAATCGGAGCATCGGAAGCGGACATGTTCAAAGGCATGATGCGATTCGACGCATCAATCTCATTGCGCCTGCAGGGAACGGATGACCTAAATCCACGCAGCGAAATCAAGAACCTCAACTCATTCAAATCACTGGAGAAAGCACTGCAATACGAAGAACGCAGATTACGAAAACTATGGGAAGAAACAGGCAAACCTCTGCCGTGTAACATCACAACAGGCTGGCTGGATGAAGAAGAAAAAACTCGTGTGCTCCGGGAGAAGGAAACAGCCGACGATTACCGCTATTTCCCCGAACCCGACATTCCGCCTCTCGTACTGAAAGAATCAGCAATCGCAGAAATCCGCAAATCGCTTCCCATGCTTCCGAGGCAACAAAAACAGCGGTACAAAGACATGGCATTGGATGAAAAGCAGATCAACCTGCTCATCGAGCAACCAGCATTACGAACAATATTCGATGCAGTGCATAAAGAAATGCACGATGCAAAACGCGCAGCCGGTCTGGTACTCACACAACTGCTCGGCTTCCTGAATGCTGCAGGAAAAACGGTGGAAGAAGGTCCGGATGCGGATCAGATGCTGGAACTGGCACGAAAGATTGGAGATGGAACTATTTCAGCGAATACAGGCAAAGATGTGCTGCAGAAAATGGTCACAACGGACAAAAAGGCATCGACAATTATTGCAGAAGAAGGCATGCAAAACATTACGGACGAAGGCGCAATCGAAACACTGGTACAACAAGCAATAGATGCAAATCCTCAGGCAATTGTTTCCTATAAGGAAGGTAAATCTGCAGCGCTGGGAGCCATCATCGGTTGGGTGATGAAGGAGAGCAATGGCCAAGCAGATCCGCAGAAAGTACAGGAAATACTGCGCAAGAAAGTGTAACCGCACCGATACTTTAGCCTGATTACACCCTTTCCATATACGTCCTTGTTTCCGTATTCACTTTGACAATGTCGCCTTCACAAACGAAAAGCGGAACCTGCACGGTCAACCCGGATTCCAGAACCGCTGGTTTCGTCCCGCCCTGTGCCGTATCACCTTTGACACCAGGCACGGTTTCCACAACTTTAAGATTCACAGTTGACGGAAGCTGCACACTGATAGGATGGCCATCGAATAACAGAGCATCGACCTCCTGACCCTCCACCAGATAATCCGTTTGCTCGCCAAGCACATCGGATGGAAGTTGGAACTGATCGTAGTGTTCCAAATCCATGAAAACGTATGCATCGCCGCTCGCATACAGATACTGAACGCGGCGATACCCGACATCCGCAGGCTCCAATTTTTCACTACCCTGGAACGTCTTTTGGAGTACTGCGCCAGTTTTAAGGTTTTTCATTTTCGTAGCCATCACACCACCCTGCCGCCCCTGTTTACTAAACTGGGACCACGTGATGAGGTAGGGATCACCATCGATAACAACAGCGCGGCCGGGCTTAAGATCTGCAATGACGTACATAGATGCGTAGTGTGGGCAGAAGACACCCTGTGGTCAAGCAAGAGCACAACAATACAATCGCATATACAGCATACGTCACTCTTCCACCAA